>DASWYX010000756.1:0-1716 GCA_036404755.1 Pseudoduganella sp. | reverse complement strand
GCGCACGATGTTCACCAGCACCGGCAGGTGTTCTCCGAGCCGGTTGCACAGGTCGAGCTGGATCTCCGTCACCGCGCCATGGTCCTGCAGCAGAGGCAGGCAGTGGGTGTAATGGAACAGGCGCGCGCCCAACGGCAGCAGGTCGGGCATGCGCAGCTTGCCCACCAGTTCGGCTTCCTCGTAGCCGAGCCAGGTGCGCACGGCCGCGTTGGCGCGCAGGATCAGACCGTCGGCATCGGTCAGCAGCAGGCCGCACGCGGCTTGCTCGAACAGCACGTCGGCGCCGGGCAGGGAAGTGTCCACGGCGTCAGCGCAGCGTCTGCGCGAGAAAGGCGTCGATCGCGCGTTCAGAATGGCCGCAGCCGAACCCGTGGATGAACACCATGGTGGCTGCACCGTTACCGCTAGTTTGGACATGATTGCGACTCTGTACGGACATACTCCCTCCATGTGCCGCGATGGGCGGAAAGGATTCTGTTAGACGGAATTTTGTGGTCGCGTAATAAACTGCATTTCCATTGTGCGCCCCGATTTAGCGCAATGTCCAGCAAAGATTTGCGATTTTTATTCGTCGCGTTGGAATGACAACATTGCCCCCATGCCAGTAGCATGCGCGATGCGCGCACGCTCCGCCTCGCTACGGCTCTGGCTGGCTTTCCACTTGCCTGCCAGGCGCTCGATGACGATTTCGATGCCCACCGTCGCCCGCACCAGCTTGTCGATATAGTCGCGCGGCGCATCGTCCACGCGCCAGCCGCCGGGCCCTTCCTGGCGCTGCGTCATCCTGCCCATGTGGGCCAGCAGCCAGTCGGCGTCGTCGATGGTGCGCAGCCTTCCATGCGCATGCACGACCACGTAGTTCCAGGTCGGGACCACGCGTCCGTCGATGGCTTTCGCCTCGTAGAGTTCGGGCGACACGTAGCCGGCCGGGCCCTGGAAGATTGCCAGCACCGGCTCGCCATCCTGCCGCCACAGCGGATTCGCACGCGCCACGTGGGCGCGCAGGATGCCATGCGGCGCTGCGCCGGAAGCCGTCACCAGCTAGAAGGGAATGTGGTCGGCATCGAGCCCGTCTTCACCGCCTCGCACCAGGGCGCCCAGCGGATGACGTGCGATCAGGCCGTGCAGGACCTCGACGCGTTCTTCGCGAAAGTGGGCAGGCATGTACATCAGGCGTCTCCTTCCACCACGACCTCGCCGCGCAGCGAGCTGGCGATGTAGCAGCGCGCATGCGCCTCATGGTGCAGCGCCGCCAGCACGCCGGCATCCGGCCGTGCGCCGGCAAAGGCGATGCGCGGGCGCAGCACGATGCGATTGACGGCCAGCCGGCCCCGCTCGTCGGGTTCGAGGAAGCCGGTGGCCTGGTCGCGGTAGCTGTCGACCACCAGCCCGCGCGCCGCCGCCAGCGACAGGAAGAACAGCATGTGGCAGCTGCTCGCAGCCGCCACCAGCGCCTCCTCCGGATCGACGGCGGCCGGGTCGGACATCGGCAGCGGCACCGACAGGGGCGAGGACGACGCCGGCACCGTCAGGCCGCCGTCGAACTGCCAGGTATGTGCGCGGCTGTAGCGTTGGTCGAGGAAGGCCTGGGCGCCGCGTTCCCAGGAAAGGCTGGCGTCGAATGTTTTCATGGCGTCCATCATAGGCCCGATAATGGCTTGCCGAAACGGCCAATTAGTCCGAAGATGGGCGTACCAATTCCGGGAGACATATGCA
>DASWYX010000755.1:0-13777 GCA_036404755.1 Pseudoduganella sp. | reverse complement strand
GCCCGCCGGGCGGACCGCGCCACCATCAACCTTAGCGGCTGGCGACGACCGTCACGTTGGTACCCGAAACGCCTGCCGTCGGCATGCGCTCGAAGTTGTTGATCGTGACCTGATCGCCGTCTTCAGCGAAAGCTACACGGGCGCCGCTCGCAGTCACGAACACCCCTTTCGACACGGCATACATGGGTTCACGTGCCTGGTTCTTCAGCTGGGCATAGAAATGCTGGCCGGCGGTGCGCGTGAACTTGATTTTCTGGCCGGTGGTCAGGCCATAGGTGAAGGCGTAGTCGTCGAACTCGCCGACGCCCAGTTTGTAATCGCCGCTTGCGCGGATCTGGACCGTTGCGTCTTGTGGATCTGCCGCGAAAGCGGAACCCATGCCGGTCAGGGCGAGCGCTGCCAGGGCGCTGAACAGTACTTTTTTCATCATCTTCTCCGAATGGTTGCCTGGTCGGCCCCGCCTCTTGTTTTGTGCGGGGACAGTGATAAGTTAGCAAACGATGCGTCAGGCATGCAGCTGGAAGCGACGAACCGCAAAAACCGAGGGATAGAACGCACGGCGCGTCGACGAACTGCAATCGGCTTTGGGACCTATCTCGTCGCAACGAAGACACGGTCCTTATCGATGTTCAGCGTGCCGGCATAGGGCAGCCGATCAAGATGGGTGATGACGATCATGTCGCCTTCGTCCCTGAACTCAAGCCTTGTACCCAGCGACGAGACAAATACGCCCGGCGCTACAGGGTAAATTTCGACAGGCTGCTGGTTGTGCAGCGATGTGTAGTAACGATGGCGCTTCTGGGACATCTGAAGCGCCAGACCGTTAGCCAGCAAGTACCGCTGTTCATAGTTGGTGAACTCTTGCGGGGCCAAACGGTAGGAAGGCTGTGCGCGTGCAGGCACCTGAACGGTTGCTTCGTCTTGGGCTGCAGCGACAGTCGATACGCCCGCCAGCACGGTCAGTGCCAGCACTTTCAGGACAACGTGATTCATGTTTTCACCCTCCGATACAGCATCTGCATCACGTGGGGAGCCGTCTTCTTGTGCAGGACAGCCTCTCCAATCTACGCCGCTGATCGGGCACTGGCTAGTTGTCGGGCACTTGATTTTTTTCAATGCGCGCACTGCGCTTCATAGCCTTTGCGCACCTCGGCAAAGTGCCTTTATTACAATGCCTTTCACTGCGGCTTGCCCGCAATGATCAAATCGGTAATAATGCACGGCGCATTTGAATTGCCCGAGTGGTGAAATTGGTAGACGCAGCGGACTCAAAATCCGCCGCCGCAAGGCGTGCCGGTTCGATTCCGGCCTCGGGCACCACCTCTCTTTGCTCATCACGATGCGCATGCCGCTGCACCTTCCCCCGCTGACATAAGCCACATCGCCCGCTTGCCTGCTGGCGCCTGCCCGGCCGCGGCGCCAATCTGCGCCTCGCTGTGCGCAGCGCGGCGGGCACGCGATACAGTTTTCCAGTATCGCCCCGGCGAACTGCAATACGAGGTCCGCGCCCGGCCCGCGCCCGCACCATGCGCGTGCAAGCTAACTGTTCAAGCCCTGCATGCCCGTAGCCGGATAACGATCGCCGGCCGCAGCTCCCACCGGCAAGGCCTCGTCGATGCGCGCAAGCTCCTCACCATCCAGAGTCAGCGCCAGTGCGCCGAGATTCTCAAGCAGATAGCCGATGCGCTTGGTCCCGGGGATGGGCACGATTTCCGGTCCCTGCGCCAGCAGCCAGGCCAAAGCCAGCTGCGCCGGCGTGCAGCCCTTCGCTGCGGCCAACGCGCGCACCGTCTCGGCGATGTGCATGTTTGCATCGAGGTTTTCAGCTGCGAAGCGCGGACTGAGCTTGCGGAAATCGCCCTGCGTGAATTCCGCGCCGCGCTGGATCGCGCCGGTCAGGAAGCCGCGTCCAAGCGGGCTATAAGCGTGAAATTGCGCGCCGATCTCGCGCACCGCCGCCAAAGCGCCCGCTTCCGGATCGCGCGTCCACAAGGAATATTCGCTCTGCAGCGAGGCAATCGGATGCAGGGCTGCTGCGCGGCGCAGGGTCTGCGGCGAAACCTCGCACAAGCCGATAGCGCCGATCTTGCCCTCGCGTTTCAGCTCGGCCAGCGTGCCGATCGTGTCTTCCAGCGGAGTGGCCGGCTCCAGGCGGTGCACATAATAAAGGTCGATGCGGTCCACGCCGAGCCGGCGCAGCGAAGCCTCGCACGCACTGCGGATATAGCCCGGCGAATTGTCGATGCGGCGCTCGTAGCGCCCCGGCTCGCGCACGATGCCGAATTTGGTGGCAATGCGCAGCTGCCCGCGCCTCCCCTTGATGAAGCGGCCGAGCAGTTCTTCGTTATGGCCGGCGCCGTAGGAATCGGCGGTATCGAAATGCCTGACGCCTGCATCAAAGGCCGCCTCCAGCGTGGCCAGCGATTGCGCATCGTCAGTGGCTCCATAGAATTCGGACATGCCCATGCAGCCCAGTCCCAGTTCGCGTTTCATGGCAATCTCCTTTCGGTTTCAATGGAAGGCAGTCTAGCGAGCGCTCCACAATGCAGGAATTGCCAAAAACGTGATACCTTTTCGGTATGAGAAAACTGGATACCCGTGCGCTCGAACTCTTTCTCACAGTGGCCGACTGCCTGAACTTCCGCCAGGCCGCCGAACGCCTGCACATGACCCAGCCACCGCTGACGCGCGCCATTCAAAAGCTCGAATCGCAGCTTGGCCTGCGCCTGTTCGAGCGCGACACGCAAGGCGTATCGCTCACGCCGGCCGGCCGCAAGCTGCTGCCGCATGCAAGGAAGATCCTGCAAAACCTGGATGCCGCCGAGCAGGCCCTGCGCGGCGTATCCCGGCCCGCCCGCCGGGCGCTGCGCATCGGCCTGACGACTTCGGTGGAAGCAGGCACATTCACGCCGCTGCTGGCCGACTTCGCCGGCGACACCCCGCCCAGCCTGACCTTCGCGCCCTCTCCGCAACTTGTCGCCAGCTTGCGGGCGGGCCGTCTGGATGCCGCCATCCTCGCCCTGCCTGCCCGTACGTTTGAACTCACCGTGCGTCCCCTGGGCAAGCAGGCAATGATGGCCGCTCTCCCCGCCCGCCATCCGCTCGCGCGGCGGCGCCTTCTGGCGCTTGCCGACCTTGCGGAGGAACCGGTGTACTGGTTCGAGCGTTCACGCCAGCCCGCCTTTTTCGACCATTGCATGGCCATCTTCGATCGGCACGGCTTCCACCCGGACTTCCTGCGTGAACCGGACGACCATCACGTGCTGCTGGCCGATATCGCCGCCGGCAAAGGCATCGCATTGTTGCCGGAGTCCTTTGCCGCACTGAAGCTGCAGGGAGTCGTCTACCGCACGCTGCGCGAGGGCCAGGAACTTGCCCTGACACTGGGCCTGGCGCATCGCCCGGATGCGCCGCTGCCCTAGCCGGGATAGGCCTGCTGCGCCGGTACGCGCAGCGTTACGCGCGTGCCCGCGCCCGGAGCGGAATCGATGTCCAGCGAGGCGCCGATGCGTTCCGCCCGCTCGCGCATGCCCACCAGGCCCCAGCGCCCTTCCTTGGGCACCGGTATGAAGCCGGCGCCGTCGTCGGCGACCTCGATCAGCAGCTGTTCGGGACCAAAGCACAGCAGCAGCGTAACCGCGCAGGGACCGGCGTGGTTGAAGGCATTGCGCACCGCCTCCTGCGCGATATTGCAGGCCTCCTCCTCCGCCTGCGGCAGCAGGGGGCGCGACAGCCCCTCCACCGTCAATGCGAACATTGACCCCGGACTGTGCTCGGCCAGGGCGCGCCCGGTTTCCTCCAGCACTTGCGCCAGCCCGCCTTGCGGACCATTGCGCAGTTCCTGCACCTGGTCGCGCCCCAGCTCCAGCGTCTTGTCCGCATAATCGAGTAGTTGCTCCAGCTTGCGCCGCGCGGCGCCGCCCGCCGGCAATTCCGTCGCGACAGTATGCACGCGCAGCACGATCGCCTGCAGGCTTTGCAGGAAAGTGTCGTGCAGCGCGCGTGCGATGCGCTCACGTTCCGCCAGCCGCACCTGCATGCGTTCCTCCACGCGCGCCGTGGCCACCCGCAGGCGATAGCGATAGACCAGGTACAGCAGGCCCGCCGCCGCCAGCACGGCCAGCACGCGGAACCACATACTCTGCGTCAGCGTGGGTGTGACCGTTACGGCCAGCGTCGCCTCGCGCTCGCCGGGCACCCCATCTTCATTGGCAGCGGCCACACGGAAGCGGTATGTGCCCGGTTCCAGATTGTTGTAATGCACCGCGCGCTGGCCGGCGCCTTCCTGCCAGCCCGCATCGGCGCCCTCCAGCTGGTAGCGGAATTGCACACCCTCCGGCTTGCGCAGCGAAGTGGACGTGTATTGCACCTGGAATCCCTGCACGCCGGCCGGCAGCGTCACCGGCGCGCGCGGGCTGAACTGAATGCTGCCCGCGTTCAGTCCCTCAATCTGCACATGCGGCACCACCGCATTGCGCTCCAGCCGTCCTGGGTCGAGATGCACCACGCCGCCCGTAGTCATGAACCACAGGCGGCCGTTGGGCGCCTTGAAGATGCTGGGCAGGCGGTTATCCAGCATGGCGCGGCCCGGATAGCCATCCGCGCTATCCAGCAACTCGTAGCGCAGGGGACGCGCGGGGTCGCGCATCGCCGCCTGCCAGTCCGCCGCCCGCACGTGCACAATGCCCTTGCCGCCATTCAGCCAGTAATCGCCATCCGCCGTAACGTCGATGCCGGACACATTCAGCAGTACTTCCGGATCGGCTGTCACCAGCGGCCGCAGCCTGCCCTCCTGCAGCACCGCCACGCCTTTCGCGCCGGCCGCCAGCACTTCCGCTCCCGCGCGCAGCACGGTCGCCACGCCGATCATGGCGGCGTCATAGCGCGTCAGCTTGCCGTCGTCGTACAGCACCAATGAACCGTCGCCGCAGGCAAGCCAGAGCTGCCCTGGACCGCCGCGCGTCGACAGGAAGATCTTGTCCGGCAGGTTGAAGCGCGAACGCGGCAGCCATTCGCCATTCACATAGCCCATCAGGCCCGTTTGCAGCGACGCGATCCACAGCACCTTGCCGTCATCCAGCACACCAACCAGGTCCAGGTCCACCGGCTTGCCATCGCGCCCCGGCGGCAGCGTGATCCGGCTGACTTTTCCCCGATAGCGGCGCTCGATCTCGCGCGGCCACACCAGCAGCAAGCCGCCGTCGCGGTCATTGGCCACCAGGCCGGTCGCTTCGCTGCCTTCCACTTCGCCGTCGGGCCCCAGGCGCCAGGCGCGCTTGGCCTCCGGGTCGGCAATCCATACGCGCCCGCCGTCGCCGGACGCCATCGTGTACATGCCGCTGCCTTCCGGAATATCGGGCCGGATCAGGCGCTTGCGGCGGAAGCGGTCCAGCCCTGACTGCGTCGCCATCCACAGATTACCCTCGCGGTCTTCCAGCACACCGTTGACGGTAAGGGAAGACAACTGCCAGCGCTGATCCAGCCTGTCGGCAGCACTGTCCTGCAGGCGCAGTTCCGGCTTCAGCGTATCTGCCGCCACCAGGACCGCGCCCTGGTGGCCCGTCGCCGCCCACAGATTGCCTGCGCGGTCGAACTGGGAAAAGGCCCGGGCCTCGGACTGGTTGAAATAGGCGGGGCGCGGCAGAAGGCCGCCAGGCGGCTGGTCCGGCACCCTGCGCAGGCGGTCGCGCTCCGAGAGCCATACGCGGCCATCGGGAGACATGATCAGGCGTCCGTCAACGTTCGCCATGCCGAGCGAAACGAAACGCCCGCTGCCGGCATCGAAGCGGAATACACCGGCCGGACTGGCCACCCAGATGCGGCCATACTGGTCGCAGATCACCCCGCTGATATAGCCAGGCGGAATACCCGCCTCCTCGCCGATTTTTGTCCACTTCCCGCCGGCGCGCCGGAACAGGCCCGTTGGCGTGGCGATCCACACGCTGTCGTCGCGGGCAAAAGCGATCGTGTGCACGCCGCCTGTCGAACCGCCCAGATCACCATCCGGCGACACATCTTCCAGTTTGCCGTCCGGCCGCAGCACAAACAGGCCACCCACCATATCGCCTATCCACAACTCGCCGTTGGGCCGCGCCACCAGCTCGTAAAGGCGGGCCAGCGCATACGCCTTCGAAGTAAGCACGTAGCGGCTGAAACGCACGCCATCGAAGCGATACAGGCCCGTCGGAGTGGCCAGCCACAGCCAGCCGTCCGGGGTCTGCGCCATGGCCTTGATTTCTGTGGGCGCACCATCCTGCGTGGTCCAGGAGGTGTGGTGGTAATCCGCGAAGCGCGGCAAGGGGGCTGCGCAGGCAGCGCTGACGGCAAAGGAAAGGAAAGCGGAAAGACAGCGCAGATGCATGACAACTGAGAAAAGAATCCAATTTCTCCAGTATGCCAGCTTACAAACTTTCAGTCAGCTAGTGAGGATTGAGGCCGTTGCGGTCCCCGTTGCTGATATTCGCAGGCATGACGTTGCGGATGGCGGCGATCGGATAGCAATCGAGAATCCAGTCGAACGCATCCCCCCATCGCAGTTCCGCGATGGCCAGCAACAATACGAAGGCAATTTTGGTTTTCATGACACGCCCATCCCATATTGTTCAAGTTACACCATAATGGATGAGCTGTCAGAAAGATTTGAAGCGCGGGGCCAGCGCCGGGCTGGCATGGCGTGCAATGTTGTGCGGATGCTGCGCGGCCTCCGCCAGGCCCAATACCGGCGCGAAACAAACGTCTGTACCTTCCAGTAACGCACACCAGTGGCTACGGTTTTGCGAGGCAAACAGCGCGGTGAAGCGCGCCTTCAGTTCCGGCCAGGTGGACGTGTCGTACTGCCGGCGCGGGTCCACATCATGCAAGCCAAGCTTTTCCAACAGCAGCGCATAGAACTGCGGCTCCAGCGCGCCGACCGTGATGCAAGCGCCGTCGGCGCAGCGGTACACATCGTAGAACGGTGAATCGTGGAAGGGACTTGGATCCGGTCCGCCCAGGCCTCGGCCTGCGGCAACCCACTGCGCGATCCCGCCCAGCATGGACACCACGTCCGTGATCGCGGCATCGACCACGCAGCCCTTGCCCGTGCTGCGCGCCTGCAGGATGCCGCTGACCATGCCGAAGGCCAGGCCCAGGGCGCCGGCGCCATCACCCAGCGTGGGCGGAAAGGCCGGCAGTTGTCCGTTCGGTGCAGCCAGCGACAGCAGGCCGCTCAGGGCAACGTAGTTCAGATCATGGCCTGCCGCCTGCGCCAGCGGGCCGTCCTGACCCCAGCCCGTCATGCGGCCATAAACGAGGCGCGGATTGATCGCCGCCACATCCGATGGACCCAGCCCCAGGCGCTCCATCACGCCGGGCCGGTTGCCCTCGATGAGGCCATCGGCTTGCGCCAGCAGGTCCAGAGCGCGCTGGCGGTCCGCCGGGTCCTTCAGGTTCAGCGCCAGCTCGGTCTTGCCCTCGGCCAGCGGGCGCGCACCGTCTTTGCCGCCGCCCAGCAGGCCCGCCACGACAGCGGGTCCGGGCCGTATCACCAGCGTTACACTTGCGCCGAAACCGGCGAGGATGCGGCCGCACAGCGGTCCCGGTCCCAGTCCTTCGAATTCAACGATGTGCAAGCCGGCGAGAGGCTTCATTCCAGTACTCTCCTTGCGATCAGGTCCTTCATGATTTCATTGGTGCCGCCGTAGATGCGCTGCACGCGCGCGTCCGCCCACAGGCGGCCGATCGGGTATTCGGCCATATAGCCATAACCGCCGAACAGCTGCAGGCATTCATCCGTCACCTTGCATTGCTGCTCCGAGCACCACCACTTCGCCATATAGGCCGCTTCATCATCCAGCGTGCCGTCCAGCAGGCGCTGGATGCAATCGTTGACGAAGCTGCGCACCACATGCGCCATGGTCGCACATTCGGCCAGCTTGAAGCGCGTGTTCTGGAAGTCCGAGATCGGCTGTCCGAAAGCCTTGCGCTCCTTGGTGTATTCGACCGCCAGTTCCACCGAGCGCTCGATCACGGCGGCGGCAGGAACGGCCAGCAGCATGCGTTCATAGGCCAGCTGGCTCATAAGCTGGCCGAAGCCGCGCCCTTCTTCTTCGCCCAGCAGGTTTGCCACGGGCACGCGCATGTCCTCGAAGGCCAGTTCCGCCGTGTCCGAAGCGTGCATGCCGATCTTTTCCAGGCGGCGGCCGACACTGAAGCCCGGCAGGTTTTCCGTTTCGATGACGACCAGCGAAATACCCTTCGAGCCGGCGTCGCCGGTGCGAACCGCCAGTACCAGCAGATTGGCCGTGAAGCCATTGGTGATGAAGGTCTTGGCGCCGTTGATCACGTAATGGTCGCCTTCGCGCACGGCGCGTGTGCGCATGGCTTTCAGGTCCGATCCGCAGCCAGGCTCCGTCATCGCGATACCGGCCAGCAGCTCGCCGCTGCACAGGCGCGGCAGCCAGCGCTGCTTCTGTTCTTCCGTGCCGTAGTCCAGGATGTAGTGCGCGGCGATGGTGTGCACGGCCGAATTGGCCGGCACTTCGGCCTTGGCCAGTTCATCCTGCACCACCAGCTGGTAAGCCAGCGTGGCGCCGGGGCCGCCATATTTCTCGTCCATCTCCGGCAGCATGAAACCCAGCTCGCCAAAGGGACGCCAGGTTTCGCGCGGGATGTAGCCCTGGCGCCGCCAGCCGTCCAGGTGCGGCGCGAGTTCGGCGTGGACGTAGCGGCGCACCTGTTCGCGGAAGGCTTCAATGTCCGCGTCCATCCATGGGTGCTGGTGCAGGCGTGGCAGCATATGCGTTCTCCTCAGATGCCGGTCAGGCCGCCGGTGCACAGCAAGGTCTGGCCGCTGACGTAGTCGGATTCGGGAATGCACAGCATATAGACCGCGCCCGCCGCTTCTTCCGGCGTACCGCCGCGGCCCAGCGGAATCGTCGCTTCCATCATTGCCAGCAAGTCCTTGTTGACGCCGACCTTGATTTCCTTGCCTTCGATATTGGCCGTGGCGCCTTCCGCCGCGTTGCCCGTCAGGCGGGTCTTGATCAGGCCGAAGGCCACGCAGTTGACGGTGGTGTTCATGCGGCCCCACTCTTTCGCCAGCGTCTGCGTCACGCCCATGATGCCGGCTTTCGCGGCCGAGTAGTTCACCTGTCCCGCGTTGCCGAACACGCCGGCCACGGACGAAATATTGACCACCTTGCGCACATTGCGCACGCCCTGCTCGGCCTCCTCCTTCGCCAGCGCCTTGATCACGGGCTGGACGGCGCGCAGGATGCGAAATGGCGCGGTCAGGTGGCAATCCAGCATGGCTTGCCACTGCTCGTCGGTCATTTTCTGGATCACATTGTCCCAGGTGTAGCCGGCGTTGTTGATGATGATGTCCAGGCCCTTGTAGTGCTCCATGGCCGTGCCGATGAAGCGCTCGGCGAAATCGGGCGCGGTCACGCTGCCGACGCAGGCGACGGCTTCGCCGCCGGCCGCCTTGATGTCGTTGACCGTTTCCTGCGCCGGCGCTTCGTCCAGGTCGTTGACCACGACCCGCGCGCCCTCCGACGCCAGTTTCAATGCAATCGCACGGCCGATGCCGCGGCCGGAGCCGGTGATCAGTGCTACCTTGTTTTCCAGTTTCATTTTGCTTCCTCTCTATGCGCCACCACAGGCGCCGGTCACGGCCACAATGGCCTCGCCGATAATCTTCTGCTGCCCATACTGATTCGCCGCAACGACGGAAACACGTGCACACGGCTCCCCGTCCAGCTCCAGCAATTCCTTCACCTCGCCGCGGCAACGCATCGCATTGCCCAGGTGGGTGATGCCAGCGAAACGCACGTCGTAGCGGCGCAGGCTGGACTGCGGCACCCACTGCGTCAGCAGGCGCCCCAGCCACGCCATGCCCAGCATGCCATGCGCAAACACGTCCGGCATGCCGCAGCGGCGGGCGAAATCGATATCGATATGGATAGGATTATGGTCGCCGGACGCCCCGGCGAACAGCGCCAGCATGGTACGGTCGACAGGCGGCAACTCCAGCGGCGGCAGCACATCTCCTGGTTTCATCAATTCCTCCTCAATGCCGCACAACCAGCACCGAGCGCAGCTCGGCCACCAGTTCATTGTGCTGATTCGTCACGCGCGAGCTGCGGGTCACGAACTCCAGCGCGCCGCCCTTCTTGTCATAGATCTCGCTGATGGTGGACTGCACCGTGATACGGTCGCCCGCGCACACCGGCTTGTGATAGCGGAAGGATTGCTCGCCATGCAGCAGCTTCGCCAGCGGAATCTGCATCTCGCGCAGCATCCAGTCGGTCGTGCCGCTGTCCAGCTCCACCGAAAACAGGAAAGTCGGCGGCGCCGGCAGGTCGCGGTAGCCGGCGTCGCGCGCGGCGGAAACGTCCAGGTAGATACGATCGGTCTCGCCGATGGCGCGCGCAAAGAATTGCAGCCGCGCGCGGTCCACCAGCATTTCGGAAGGCGGCAGATCCCGCCCCAGCCAGGCGCGGTCGATCATGGGGACACCTTCTCGTACAAGGTCACCACGCAGGCCCCGCCCAGCCCCAGGTTGTGCTGCAGGGCCAGGCGCGCGCCGTCGACCTGGCGCTTGTCCGCCTGGCCACGCAGCTGCTGCACCAGCTCCGTGCATTGCGCCAGTCCCGTCGCCCCGAGCGGATGGCCTTTCGACAGCAGGCCGCCCGAGGGATTCGTCACATACCTGCCGCCGTAGGTATTGTCGCCATCCTCCACGAACTTCTGCGCCCCGCCGCGCGGACACAGTCCCAGCGCCTCATAGCTGATCAGCTCATTGTGCGCGAAGCAGTCGTGCAGCTCGACCACCTGCACATCTTCCGCGCCGATACCGGCCGCTTCGTACACCTGCTGCGCCGCTTCGCGCGCCATGCTGAAGCCCACCACTTCGCGCATATCGCGCGCCTCGAAGCTGACGGCGCGGTCGGTCGTCATGGCCTGCGCGCGGATGCGCACCGTGGCGTTCAGGCCGTGGCGGCGGGCGAAAGCCTCGGAGCAGATCACGGCAGCCGCCGCGCCGCAGGTCGGAGGACAAGCCATCAGGCGCGTCATCACGCCCTCCCACACCATCGGCGAGGCCATCACCTCTTCCTCCGTCACTTCCTTGCGGAACAGGGCGACGGGATTATTGGCCGCATGCCGGCTGGCCTTGGCGCGGATCTTCGCGAAGGTGCGCAGCGGCGTGCCGAATTCCTCCATATGCGCCAGGCCCGCGCCGCCGAAGTAGCGCAGCGCCAGCGGGATATCGTTGCGTCCCACCAGTTCATCGGTCACCTGCTCGAAGCGGTCGAAAGGACTGGGCCGGTCGCCGAACACGGAACCCAGTGCGCCGGGGCTCATCTGCTCGAACCCCAGCGCCAGCACGCAATCGGCGGCGCCGGATTGCACCGCCTGGCGCGCCAGATAGAGCGCCGTCGAACCGGTCGAGCAGTTGTTGTTGACGTTGACGACCGGGATACCGGTCATGCCTACTTCATACAGGGCGCGCTGGCCGGCGGTGGAATCGCCATACACATAGCCCACGTAAGCCTGCTGGATTTCGTGGTAGCCGATGCCCGCATCGGCCAGCGCGGCCAGCACGGCTTTCGACGCCATCACGGGATAAGGCTCATTGGCGCCCGGCTTCATGAACGGCACCATGCCCACGCCTGCCACACATACATTGGAAGTCATCTGTCTGTCTCCTGCTGGTTGAAAGCGGCGGTGGCAATTCGCCTCACGCCCCGGCTTATAATTCCCCCATCCTATGGGCTTGTCGCCCGCCGGGCAATTGCAGCGGACATTAAAACCAATGGCAAAAGACCTCACCGACACCCTGATCGCCCCAGCCTTCGTGCGCGGCATCCTGTCCCGCATCGGCGCGCGCGGGACGGACGTGGCGGCCTATCTTCAACGCGTGGGCGCCGATACCGCCGTGCTGACCGATCCGGCGCATCCGGGCATCAGTTCACACCAGTATGTCGCATTGTTCTACACCCTGGCCCAGGAACTGAAGGACGAATCGGTGGGCCTGTTCTCGCGTCCCTTCAAGCTCGGCTCCTTCGCCCTCGTGGCCCGCACCGGCATGGGCGCGCCGGACCTGGGCAGCGCGCTGCGCCGCATGAGCAAGGTGCTGAACCTGCTGCAGGATGATTTGCTGTTTTCACTGGCCGTGCAGACGGACGAAGCGGGGCTGGACGTAGCGTGGGCAGGTGCAGGGGAGACCGCGCCGGCCTTCCTGCAGGAGACCATGGTGCGCGTGCTGTGGCGGCTGGCGGCATGGCTGATCAACGGACCGCTACCGGTTCGCCATTTCGATTTCATGTTTCCGGAGCCCGACTATGCGCGCGACTATGCGTCCGTGTTTCCGGGCACGCGGCGCTTCCTGCAGCCCACGTCCGGCTTCTGGTTCGATGCGGAGGTGCTGCAAACACCCGTGAGCCGCGACGAGCAGGCCCTGCGTGCGTTCCTGCCGGACGCCTTCGCCCAGATCCTGCTGCCGCCGCGCGGCTTCGGCCCCGTGAGCCAGGAAGTGCGCAACTGCCTGCTGCGCCAGTATCCGGACTGGCCGGATCTGCCGGCGGTGGCCGAGAGCCTGCACGTGTCGCCGGCCACCCTGCAGCGCCAGCTGGCGCATGAGGACACGTCGCTGCAAAAGCTGAAGGACGATCTGCGGCGCGGCATCGCCATCGCGCGCCTGACCACCTCGCGCATCGGCCTCACCCAGCTCGCCACGGAGCTGGGCTTCAGCGACAGCGCCACCTTCCAGCGCGCCTTCAAGAAATGGACGGGAAAGACTTGCGGCGAATACCGCGCTACTTCTTCAGCAGCAGGTCGATAAGGGCCGCCGCGCTGGCGCGCAGCCGTGCCGGTTCCGCGTAGACGCGTTCCATGATCACCAGGCCGCGCGTCAGTGTGACGATCAGGCGCGCGCCTTCCTGCGGCGCCAGCGACAGCTTGCCGGCCTTTTGCAGGCGCTCGGTCAACAGGGCTTCCATGCCGTCCAGCAGCCCGCGCAGCGCGCCCAGGATCATCTCGCCCTGCGCGGTTTCGTCGGCCGCCGTCTTGGTGGTCAGGCAGCCGCGCGTGTGGGCCCCTTCGCCGGGACTGGTCATCAGGGCGATCAGCTTTTCAAAATAGGTTTCGAGTGCGATGCGCAAGTCGGGATGCGCAAGGGCGTCGCGGCAGGTCGCCAGGATCTGCCGGTGGTAGCGCTCGAAGGCGAGCACGAAGATTTTTTCCTTGTCGCCGTAGGCGTTGTAGAGGGAGCCGCGCAGCACGCCGGTGGCGTGGGCGAGGTCCTGCATGGACGTGGAGGCGTAGCCGCGCGTCCAGAACAGCTGCATTGCGGCGTCCATCACCGCTTCTTCGTTAAATTGACGTATTCCGACCATGGCGGGGAGTTTAGCGCATTCTTGACAGCGCTGGCAAACTTGACTACACTGTCAAACATGACACCCATGTCAAACATGACGTAGCTCTTCAAACCCCATTTCCGCGGGATCCTCATGTCCTCTTCGCCTTCCGTTGGCCGCTCCATCTTCGCGGCGCTGTGCGCCAGCCTGGTCGGCATCGGCCTCGCACGCTTCGCCTACACGCCGCTCATCCCGCCGCTGATCGAAGCGCACTGGTTCGCCGCGCAGGACGTCGTCTTCCTCGGCGCCGCCAACCTCGTCGGCTACCTCGCAGGCGCGCTGGCGGGCCGTCCGCTGGCGGCCCGGCTGGGCGCCCGGCTTACGCTGCAGGCGATGATGGCGCTCGCTTCGATCGCCTTCTTCGCCTGCGCACTGCCGCT
>DASWYX010000754.1:0-4180 GCA_036404755.1 Pseudoduganella sp. | reverse complement strand
CCCGTTACCGTCAAGGGATCGGTCAACGCCACGTGCTGATAGATCGCTTCACGTACATGGTCGAACAGCATGATCAGCATGACCAGTCCGCGCAGCACATCGATCACCGCGATGCGGCTGCGCGCCGACGGCGTCGCCCCGACATGCGCAAGGGGCTCGCGCCCTGCCCCGGCGGCTGCTCGTTCCATCAGATTATGCATCGCATCCTCCTGAGCGGCTGTGGTGTTCCGCGTGCCCCGGGCGCCGCGCGGTCACCTGAACTTCCACAAGAAATCCATGGTGCAGTTCAGGTACGGGCACGACGGCGCGGGCCGGCTTGTGATCGCCGAGAAAATGGCCATACACCTGGTTGAACGCCGGCCAGTTGGCAACGCCGACGATGTATGCGGTGCACTGCACGATGTCGCCGAAAGAGCATCCTGCCTCGGCCAGCACCGCGCGGCACTGCTTAAGCACGGCCTCCGTCTGGGCGACAAAACCGGCCGATGCGGGATCGATTGAGGCGCGGTCCGGCAGCATTCCCGAGACAAAGACAAAGCCGTTTTCCTCGACGGCTTGCGAATAGTGTCCGGCGGGAGTCGGCGCACCCTCGGTGTAAATGATTTTCATATCGGCCTCGATCCTGGTTGACTACCAGCCCTGGAATCGGGGCCATTCCGCGCTTACCAGCGTGCTACCGCTGCCCACAACGTGGTATTGCGCGTGCTGGGCACAGGTGGCGCAGGCATGGTTCGGAAGGATGCGCAGCAGCGTGCCCACGGGGAAATAAGGCGCCTTGAGCGGGTCGCCGGAGCGGTGGGCAATCACGCCATGCTCCTGGTTCGCGTCGACCATGATGATGTCTTCGAGGATTTCGCCGTCTAGATTACAGACGACGCCATAGCCCTGGTCCACGCGCTGCCGGCTGGTGCCCCGGTCGCGCGACATGGCCATCCACCCGGCATCGACAATGGTCCAGCCCTTTTCCTTCTGATGGCCGACCACGGAAGCCAGTACCGACACGGCTATTTCCTGCGGCTTCACCACGTCCAGCCCACTCATCACCAGGTCGCCAAATACGAAGACGCCGGCCCTTACTTCCGTAACGCCGGAGAGGTCCTCCGCAAAGTAAGCCGTTGGCGTCGATCCGACGCTCACTTCGGGGCAGCTGAATCCCTGCTGGCGCAGGCGCTCGGCGCAGGCCACCGCCGCATCCCTTTCCTGCCTGGCCATGGCGGCGATTTCTTGTGTCGACTTGCAGGAATACGAACTCCCGGCATGCGTGATGATGCCTTTCAGCGTGAGACCGCCGCCAACAAGAACACGCGCAGTGGCGGTCAACTCGTCGGATCCAGGCTGCACGCCGGAGCGATGGCCGTCGCAGTCGATTTCGATCATCACGCTCAGCGACAGGTCACGCTCACGCGTCTGTGCGACCAGAATTTCGGCCGTCTCGACGCTGTCCAGGATGACGGTGAGAGCGACGCCACGCGCCCGCAGGTCGAAAACGTGAGGCAGCTTGTTGGGGGTAATCCCGACTGCGTAAAGAATGTCGGTAAAGCCGAAGCCTGCAAAGTATTCCGCCTCCTTCAGCGTGGATACCGTGATCGGCCCGGTTTCCTTGCCGAGCGTGCGCCTTACCACGTCAATCGATTTGCTTGTCTTTACATGCGGACGGAACGCAACGCCCAGTTGCGCGAGATGACCGCGCATGCGCGCGATATTGCTGTCCATTTTCTGCTGATCGAGAAGCAGTGCTGGAGTTTCCAGTCCCTCCAGATACTGCTCGCCTGGTGCCGGTGCCATATGGATGAACCCTTCTTTTTACGGTGATTGCCGAATGTGGTGAGAATCATTATGTTGCGCGCAACCTCAAATGTGGTTAAATAAAGCTAAGACCTAGATTAAGTACAGCTTAATAATGATCACACTTGACGATATTCGGTTCTTCCAGATCCTGGTCAGGGCTGGCAGCATGGTGGCCGCGGCCCGCGAGTTGAACGTGTCGCCTCCCGCGATCACGCAGCGCTTGCAGCAAATGGAGTCCCGGTATGGCATCCGCCTGATCGACCGGTCGACGCGCAGCATGCGTCTGACCGATGAGGGCGAGCTGCTGTACGAGAAAGGCGCTTCCATCTGCGCGGACACCGATGAGCTGCTGGACCTGCTGGCCGCCCGCAGCGGTGCGGTGGCCGGCCATCTGCGCATCAGCGCACCGCTGGGTTTCGGCCGCCGCTACCTGGCGCCTTTGGTGGCGGACTTCCACACACAGAACCCGCGCCTGAAAATATCGTTCTCGCTGACTGACAATCCCTCCCTGAACGAAGCCGGGGCGGCCGACGTCACCTTCCACATTGGCGAGCTGCAGGATTCAAGCATGGTGCGCTACCGGATCGCACCAAACAGGCGCCTGCTGTGCGCGGCGCCGAAGTATTTGCGCAGGAAAGGCATGCCAGCCACCCCGGAGGACCTGGCCGGGCATGAGTGCATAACGCTGAGAGAGAATAATGAGGATGTCAGTCTCTGGAAATTCACATCCGGGCAGGCAAATTGCAGCGTTCGTATCGATCCGACCCTGGTTTCCAATGACGGCGAAGTAGTCCGCCAATGGGCGGTGCAGGGAAAGGGCATCATGGTGCGCTCCGAGTGGGACGTGGCCGATGCCATCAAGTCCGGCAAACTGGTGGAGCTGCTGCCCGAGTGGCAACTGTCGTCCGCGGACGTTGTCGCCCTGGTGCCGCAGCGCAAGGGCATGTCGGCCCGGGTCAAGGCATTCATAGACCTCGTCAATGAGCATTTTTCTCCCGCGCCGCCCTGGCGTATCCGCAGCCCCCTCTGAACGACGCAAACTATGCTGGCCGGCGGCCGGAAAACCGCCATTTCTGCGCTGTGACCCTCTGTAAACGCTACAAAGGGGGCGCGCAGCTGTGATGTAATGAGCTTATCAACGAAACACATAAGGGCCACTGATGAAAGACGCAATGTTCGGCAACCCGGCAGGCAACTGGAATGTAACGCGACGGGACGCCCTGCGCCGGATCGGTGCTGCGGGCTTGCTGTTTTCGGCAGGCGGCGTGCTGCATGCGGCCGAACCCCGCCGCGGCGGCTCGATGACCATCTCCACCCAGTCCAGCTCCACCGCCGATACGCTGGACCCGGCCAAAGGCGCCCTGTCGACCGACTATGTGCGCACCCATATGTTCTTCAACTGCCTGACAGGGCTCGATGCGCACCTTGCGCCGCAAATGATGCTGGCCGAGGACATCCACACCGACGACGCCATCACCTGGATCATTCAGCTGCGCAAGGGCGTGGTGTTTCACGACGGGAAGCCGCTCACCGCGGCGGACGTGGTCTTTTCCCTGAACCGGCACAATGACCCTGCACTGGGATCGAAGGCGCGCGCAGTCACCCAGCAGTTCGAATCGGTACGCGCCACCGGTCCGATGACGGTGGAACTTGTGCTGAAGGGCGCGAATGCCGATTTGCCGGTGATGCTGGCAACGTCGCATTTCGCCATCGTTGCCGATGGCACGACCAGCTTTGCCACTGCCAACGGCACCGGCGCTTTCCGCTGCAAGGAGTTCACGCCGGGCGTGCGCACGGTCGGCCAGCGCAATCCGAATTACTGGCGTTCCGGCCTGCCCTACCTGGACGAAGTGACGCTGCTCGGGATTCCCGACGAATCGGCGCGCATCAATGCCCTGCTGTCAGGCGACGTGCATTGGGTGAACGAGGTGAACCCGCGTTCCACCAAGCGGATTCGCAGTGAACCCGGCTTCACCGTGCTGGAAAGCCAGTCCGGCCTGTACACGGACCTGATCGTGCGCCAGACCATCGGGCTTGGACGCAGCCCGGATTTCGCGCTGGGCCTGAAGTACCTGATGGACCGCGAACAAATGAAGCGGGCGGCCTTCCGCGGCTATGCAGTAGTCGCCAACGACCAGCCCATCGCACCGACCAACCGCTACCACTTCGCCGGCCTGCCACAGCGCCCTTACGACCCGGAGAAGGGACGCTTCCACCTGCGCCGTGCCGGGGCGCTCGGCATGACGATCCCCGTGGTCGCCTCCGTCGCTGCCGCCGGTTCGGTGGACATGGCCATGCTGCTGCAGCAGTCCGCACAAAAGGCTGGCGTGAACCTCGCCCTTAAGCGTGTTTCCGCGGATGGCTACTGGTCGAATCATTGGATGAAATCACC
>DASWYX010000753.1:0-4028 GCA_036404755.1 Pseudoduganella sp. | reverse complement strand
GCGGATAGCGCTGCGTCGGCGCCGCCGGGCGGAAGTGGTTGCGCAGCGCGCGGCACGGTGTCGGTAGCAGGCACACCACCAGTTGGGGCGGACGTGCTCGCGGACCGGCCGGAGGTCACGGCGGATAGCGCTACGTCGGCGGCGTCGGGCGGTGACGGGCGTGCATGGTCAGGTGGCGGGCGGTAGCCGTCCAGTGGCGGCGGGCGGCGCTCGTGGGCGCCGCGCATGCCTGGGAGATCGACCACGGGCATGCCGGCGCCGGCCAGCAGCATCCGCGAACCCTCAATGCCCCGCTGGTGGTCGCGCGACGGCAGGAAGAGCAGATAGCGTTTGCCATCGCCCGAAGTCACATGGCGCACGACACGCTGGTCGCCTTTTTCCATCAGCTTCTGCGCTTCGGACAGCATGGCCGGATTGACAATTCGCCCCAGCAGCTCCTTGCCGCTGTCGTCCACCGCATACACGCGGTGATGCGGCATGTTCTCCAGCATCTGCTGCAAGCCTGACGGCCCGCCGTAAGCCAGGGTTGCGGCGGCGGCCTCGATCGCCATTTCGGCCGGCGGGCTGGTGTCGATATCGCTGCGCCGGACCTGTTCCGAGTCGCGGTTCTTCAGCCAGAACGCGCCGCCGATCGCAAAAGTGGCCGCGAGCTGCGCCAGCAGGATAGAGAAGAAGAATTTCCAGAACAGGCGGCCCACGGCCTCACTCCTTGATCAGCTGGTAGCCCATGCGGTAGACCGTTTGCAGGCAGGAGCGCCCGTCGGCGATCGTGCCGAGCTTGTGCCGCAGGCTGCTGAGGTGAACGTCGATATTGCGGTCAAAGCGCGCCATCGGACGGCCCAGCCCCTGCTCGGACAGGATGTTCTTGCTGACAGGCTTGCCCGCATTGCGCGCCAATACTTCGAGCAGATTGAATTCGGTGCTGGTCAGTTCCAGAGTCTTGCCCGCCCAGGCGGCGCGGCGCTGTTCGGGCCACATCGTCAGCTGGCCCACTACCAGCGGAGAACCTGCCATGTTGTCTGTGTGCGCGGCCAGCGTGCGGCGCAGGATGGCGCGGATGCGCGCCGTCAGCTCACGTGGCGTACAGGGTTTGGCGACGTAATCGTCCGCGCCCAGTTCGAGGCCGACGATGCGGTCCGTGTCGTCGCCGCGCGCGGTCAGCATCAGGATGGGCATGCGGCTGGCGGCGCGGATACGGCGCAGGGTTTCAAGACCGTTCATTCGAGGCATCATCACGTCCAGCACTGCGATCGCGTACTGGCCGGTGAGGGCGGCCGCGGTGCCGGACTCGCCATCATTGGCAGTCTTCACCTGGAAGCCTTCCTGCTCCAGGTATTCCTGGAACATGCCTACCAGTTCTACGTCATCGTCTATCAGCAGTACCTTGCTCATTGCCTGTGTGTCTAAAAACATCATTGGAATGAGACCATCATAACAAAACGGGCCACTGCCGGACTGCCATCTTTACATGGTTTTACCCCATCCTAACCGCGCTTTACACCCCCCAGCCAGACAATGGCAACTCCTGATTCTTCAACGTGGAGTGCATATGAAAAAGACAAAACAGAACCTGCCCCGCCTTCTGCTGGCAGCGGCCATGGCCTTGCCGCTGGGCGCCTACGCTGCGGAAGACGCTCCGCCGATGCCGGGCTTTGGCCCCGGTGGCCCCGGTGGCCCCGGCGGCTCCGATGGCCTTAGCGCGCCCGGTGGCCTCGGTGGACCTGGCGGCCCTGGCGGCACGGCCGGTCCCGGCGCGGCTGGTCCCGGTGCTCCCGGCATACAGGCGCCCATGATGGATGGCGAGGGCATGCCGCCGCGTCCGGGCTTTGACGGTCCGCGCGGCCGCTTTGATGGGCCGGGGCGAGTAGGCCCCGGCGCGTTCGGCCACAGCGCCGGCTTCCTGCGCGGTATCGAGTTGAGCGAGGCGCAGGAGGACAAGATCTTCACCATCCTGCACGGTCAGGCGCCATATCTGCGCGAGCAGCACAAGGCGGAGGAGAAGGCGATGCGCGGCCTGCATGAACTGCGCGATGCGGCGAAGTTTGACGATGGCGCCGCGTCCAGGCTCGCGCAGGCGGCGGCTCAGGCGCGCGCCAATATCGTGCTGGCCGAAATCCGCATCCACCAGAAGGTGCTGGCCGTGCTGACTCCTGAACAGCGCAAGGCGCTGGATGAACGCAAGCCACGCTCTGGAGGCATTTGATGACTATCTCTTCCCTGAATTCGTCCAGCGCAGCGAGCCAGTTGAGCTACGTCGGCAAACTACAGTCTTCCAGTGGGAGCGAACAGACGGAGGGCGTGCGGCCGCCGCCTCCGCCGCGCGAAGGCGGTGGGTTTATCAGTGCGATTGCTGATGCGCTGAAATCGATTGGCGTGGGCAGTGCCGACAGCAGTACTGCCACCACGGCCGGTGCGGCGGATGGCGCGACCGCTGACTCGTCGGCCGAGTCGTCGGTTAATGCGGCGCAGGCGCTGGGCGGGTTTCTGCAGGAGCTGATGGGCGCCTTGCATGGGCAGGGCAGCGAGGCGTCCGGTCCTTCGCCGTATGGCCAGCCGGGTGGCGGCGGGCCGGGTGGTCCGGGTGGTCCTGGCGGGTCGGGCGGCGCGGGTGGGCCGGGCAAGCTGGCGGAGGATTTGCAGGGCCTGATCGCGAAGCTTGGGAGCTCGTATGGCACGGCGAGCATCGATGGCGCGTCCAGCGCGTCCAGCACGTCCAGCGCGTCGGGCACGTCGGGTACGTCCAGCGCGTCCGGCACCGACTGCGCGGACAGCGCGGTCGGAGGCTCTGGCACGGCCGGCGTGTCCAGCGCGGACGGAGCGTCCACCACGGCCAGCACGGACGGTGCGTCCACCACGTCCAGCGCGGACAGCGTGTCGAAGGCGGACAGCGCGTCCGGCACGGGCAATCTTTCGTCGCTCGAAAGCTCGTTCAAGGACCTGTTGGAAGCGCTGGGTGGCGATAGCGGGTACTCGAACGTTCAGCTGATTAGCTTCCTGCAAGCTCTGTCGAACAAGCTGCCGGGTGCCGGCAGCAGTGGCAACATGATTAACACGACTGCGTGAGGATAAGAAGAATGGAAGATCACGATCACAGCCTGGCGGCGGACCTGCAGGCCATGTTCTCGATTGCGACAGGACGCCGCCAGTCCCTGCGCTGGCTGCTGGCCGGTGCAGCGCTGCCGATGATGGGCTGCGGGGGCTCTTCGGACGGCACGAGCACGGACACGACTTCGAGCAATACCGGCAGCAGCACGAATGCGGGAACCAGCACCGGCTCCGGCACAGGCACAGGCACAGGCGCCGGCTCGGGCACCACAAGCTGCTCGGTCATTCCAGAGGAAACGGGTGGACCGTATCCGGGCGACGGCACGAACAGCAACAGCAGCGGCGTAGTGAATGTGCTGAACATGAGCGGCATCGTGCGCCAGGACATCCGAAGCAGCTTTGCCGGCGCCACAGGCACCGCGGCCGGCGTGCCGTTGACGATCAAGCTGCACATCCTCAATGCGAACAACAGCTGCGGCGTGGCCGGCAATTTCGCCGTCTACCTGTGGCACTGCGACCGCGAAGGACGCTACTCGCTGTATTCGAGCGGAGTGACCAACCAGACCTACCTGCGTGGCGTACAGGAAGCGGATGCGAACGGCGACCTGACCTTCACGACCATCTTCCCCGGCTGCTACGACGGCCGCAAGCCGCACGTGCACTTCGAGGTCTACCGCACGCTGGCGGCAAGCGTGAGCGCATCGAACCGCATCAAGACTTCGCAGTTCACCTTCCCGATGGCGACGCTGAACGAAGCCTATGCGGCCAGCGGCTACGGCACCAGCGTCACCAACCTGGCCCGCATCAGCTACGCCACGGACAACATCTTCAGCGACGGCTACTCGCTCCAGCTGGCGTCCATGACGGGCAACGCGACCGACGGCTACGTTGCCACGCTGACGCTCGCCGTCGCAGCGTGAATCAGCCCATGAAGCCGAGGTTCTGGTTGTTGTAGCGGTATAGGGTCGGGAACACGTCCGCCA
>DASWYX010000752.1:0-6295 GCA_036404755.1 Pseudoduganella sp. | reverse complement strand
TCGTCAACGGACCGGGCGAGTCGAAGCACGCCAATATCGGCATCAGCCTGCCCGGCACCGGCGAATCGCCGGCCGCGCCGGTGTTTGTCGACGGCCAGAAAGTGGCGACCCTGCGCGGTGAAGGCATCGTGCAGGAGTTCCAGGCCATTGTGCTCGACTACGTGCAGAAAAATTACAGCAAAGCTTAAAACGACATGTCCAAAGCCGAAAAGATTACCGCAATCAAGGGGATGAACGATCTCCTGCCGTCCGAAGCCCACCTGTGGGAACTGTTTGAGAACACCGCGCAATCCGTTGTGCAAAGCTATGGCTTCCAGCAGATCCGCACGCCGATCGTGGAAGAGACCCGCCTGTTCTCGCGCGCCATCGGCGCCGTGACGGACATCGTGGAGAAGGAGATGTACTCCTTCGAGGATTCGATGAACGGCGACCAGCTGACGCTGCGTCCGGAAGGCACGGCCGGGGTGGTACGCGCCGTGCTGGAACACAACCTGGTGTACGACGGCCCGAAGCGCCTGTGGTACAAGGGCCAGATGTTCCGCCACGAGCGTCCGCAGCGCGGCCGCTATCGCCAGTTCCACCAGTTCGGCGCGGAAGCCGTGGGCTTCACCGGTCCGGACGTGGACGCTGAAATGATCATGATGTGCCGCCGCCTGTGGGATGACCTGGGCCTGGAGAACATTCGCCTGGAACTGAACTCGATCGGCGACGCCGAGGAGCGCGCACGCCACCGCGTGGACCTGATCGCCTACCTGCAGCAGCACGAGGAGCACCTGGACGCGGACGCCAAGCGCCGCCTGCACACCAATCCGCTGCGCATCCTGGACACCAAGAACCCGGACCTGCAATCCATCGTCAACAGCGCGCCGAAGCTGCTGGACTACCTGGGCGCCGAATCGCTGGCCCACTTCGAAGGCGTGAAGAAAATCCTGGACGCCAACGCGATCCAGTACACGATCAACACGCGCCTGGTGCGCGGCATCGACTATTACAACCGCACCGTGTTCGAATGGGTGACGGACGAACTGGGCGCGCAGGGCACCGTATGCGCCGGCGGCCGCTATGACCCGCTGATCGAAATGTTCGGCGGCAAGCCGACGCCGGCCGTGGGCTTCGCCATGGGCATCGAGCGCCTGATCGAACTGATGAAAGGCCTGGGCGACACCGCCGCGCCGCGCCAGTGCGACGTGTACATGGTGCACCAGGGCGAAGCGGCCCAGATGCAATCCTTCGTGCTGGCCGAGCGCCTGCGCGACGCGGGCCTGGACGTGATCCTGCACTGCGCCGCCACCAGCGGCCCGGGCAGCTTCAAGTCGCAGATGAAGAAGGCGGATGGCAGCGGCGCTTCCTACGCCGTGATCATTGGCGACGATGAAATCGCCGCCAATGCCGCCAACGTGAAGTCGCTGCGCGGCGAAGAAGGCGAAGCGCAGCAAGCCACCGTGCCTTTCGAAGGCGTGGTGGATTACATCGTGGATCAGATCGCAGGCTGTGGAGACGACTGCGATGATCCGAACCACCATCACCACACCCACTATCACTAATCGCATAACCGATAAAGACTGAAACATGGCATACGATCTCGAAGAACAAGAACAGCTTGCTACTCTGAAGGCGTGGTGGGCGAAGTACGGCAATATGACCACCTGGGTGGTGATCGCGGGCCTGGCCGCCTATTCGGGCTGGACCGGCTGGAACTATTACCAGCGCAACCAGGCGGCCCAGGCTTCCGTGCTGTTCGAGGAAATGCAAAGCGCCGTCGGCAAGGACAATGCCAAGGTGCTGCGCGCCGCCGGCGACATCGAATCGAAGTTCGGCAGCACCGCCTACGCGCAGATGGCTGCGCTGGCCGCCGCCAAGTCTTCCTTCGACACCAAGGACCTGAAGGCCGCCAAGGCCCAGCTGCAGTGGGTGATCGAGCATGGCAACGACGAGTACAAGGCCATCGCGAAAATCCGCCTGGCCGGCGTGCTGCTGGACGAGAAAGCCTATGACGAAGCGCTGAAACTGGTTTCCGCCGAGCCGCTGCCGCAGTTCAAGGCCGCCGCCGCCGACCGCAAGGGCGACATCCTGGCCGCGCAGAACAAGCTGGAAGAGGCGCGCGCCGCCTACAAGGCTGCGCTGGAAGCGAGCGACAAAAAGAACCCGGGCCGCCAGCTGATCCAGCTGAAGCTCGAATCGATCGGCGGCACCGTACCGGAAGAGAAGGCGTAATCCATGCGCGTTACTGGAAAAGTTATCGCAATGAGCGCGATGGCGCTGGCCGTCGCAGGCTGCAGCACCCTCAGCTCCCTGAACCCGTTCAAGAAGGAAGACAAGACGCCGCCGGCCAAGCTGGTGGAGCTCAAGTCGCCGATTCCGGCCAAGGTGGTGTGGAAGCATTCCGTCGGCAAGGCGGGCGTGAACGTGTTCACGCCGGCGCTGGCGGACAACAGCCTGTTCGTGGCCGACGCCGACGGCAACGTCGAGCGCCTGGACGCGGCCACCGGCAAGCAGCTGTGGCGCGCCAAGGCCGGCAGCGACCTGACGGCCGGCGTGGGCAGCGATGGCAAGGTGGTCGTCGTGGGCGGCACCAAGGGCAAGATCATCGTCCTCGATGCGGCCAGCGGCAAGGAACTGTGGACGGCCCAGGCCACCAGCGAGATCCTGTCCGCCCCCGTGATCGGCGGCGACGCCGTGATCGTGCGCAGCGTGGACAACCGCATCACCGCCTATGATGAAAAGACCGGCGAGAAGCGCTGGTTCCTGCAGCGTCCGACCCCGGCCCTGACCCTGCGCAATGCGCCGGGCATGGTCATTGCCGGCACCAATGTGGTGGTGGCCCAGCCGGCCGGCCGCATGCTGGGCCTGGCCCTGTCCAACGGCGTGCCGCGCTTTGAAGTGCCGGTGGCCGAGCCGCGCGGCGCGACCGAACTGGAGCGCGTGTCCGACATCGGCGGCACCCCGGTGGTGTTCGAGCAGGACCTGTGCGCCGTCACTTACCAGGGCAAGGTGGGCTGCTTCGACGCCAACACGGGCGCCGCGAAATGGACCAAGGATGCTTCGTCCGACGTCGGCGTGTCCGTCGACCCGCGCTTCGTTTTCGTGGCCGACGACAAGGGCAGCGTGTTCGCCTTCAGCCGCGACGGCGGCGCCAGCGCCTGGAAATCGGATGCGCTGTCCTACCGCCGCCTGTCCACCCCATTGTCCTTCGGCCGCACCGTGGCCGTGGGCGATTTCGAAGGTTATGTGCACTTCCTCTCGCGAGAGGATGGCACGATGTTAGGTCGGGTTTCGCTCGACAGCAGCCCGATCAAATCGGTGCCGCTGCTGGCCGGCTCGAATATGATTGTTCAAACTCAAGCAGGTACAGTGGCCGCCATCGCGGTCGAGTAACAAGAAGAAAATGAAGCCGGTAATCGCACTCGTAGGTCGCCCGAACGTCGGGAAATCGACCTTATTCAATCGTCTGACCCGCTCGCGCGACGCGCTGGTGGCGGACCTGCCTGGGCTGACGCGTGACCGTCACTACGGCGAGGGCCGCGTCGGCGATCGCCCGTTCCTGGTCATCGATACCGGCGGCTTCGAGCCGGTTGCGAAGGAAGGCATCATGTACCAGATGGCGCTGCAGACCAAGCAGGCCGTCGCCGAAGCGGACGTGGTCGTGTTCCTGGTGGATGGCCGCCAGGGCATGACCCCGCACGACAAGACCATCACCGACTTCCTGCGCAAGTCCGGCCGCCCCGTGCTGCTGGTCGTGAACAAGGCGGAAGGCATGCGCTACACGGCCGCCGTGTCCGACTTCTATGAGCTGGGCCTGGGCGATCCGTATGCAATCTCCGGCGCCCACGGCGACGGCGTGCACGACCTGGTGACCGAAGCGCTGGACAAGGCCTTCGCCTCCCGTCCGGCCGATGAGGATGAGCTGCTGCCGTCCGAGCGCGGCGTCAAGATTGCGCTGGTGGGCCGTCCCAACGTGGGCAAGTCCACGCTGATCAATACGCTGGTGGGCGAGGAGCGCGTGATCGCCTTCGACATGCCGGGCACCACGCGCGACTCGATCGAAATCCCGTTCGAGCGCGACGGCAGGCATTACACGCTGATCGACACGGCCGGCATCCGCCGCCGCGGCAAGGTGTTCGAAGCCATCGAGAAGTTCTCGGTGGTGAAGACGCTGCAATCGATCTCGGAAGCGAACGTGGTGATCCTGATGCTGGACGCCCAGCAGGATATTTCCGAGCAGGATGCCCACATTGCCGGCTTCATCCTCGAAACCGGGCGCGCCCTGGTGCTGGCCGTGAACAAGTGGGATGGCCTGCAGTCGCACCAGCGCGACCAGGTGAAGAATGACCTGGACCGCAAGCTGGACTTCCTGGGCTGGGCCAAGAGCCACTTCATCTCGGCGCTGAAGGGCACCAATATCGGCCCGCTGATGAAATCGGTGGACCAGGCTTACGCCGCCGCCACCGCCAACCTGCCGACGCCGAAGCTGACCCGCGCCTTGCAGGAAGCGATCGAGAAGCAGGAACCGAAGCGCAAGGGCGGTACCCGTCCGAAGATGCGTTATGCCCACCAGGGCGGCCAGAACCCGCCGGTCATCGTCATTCACGGCAACTCGCTGGATGCCATCACCGAGCCGTACAAACGCTACCTGGAAAAGCATTTCCGTGATACTTTCAATCTGGTAGGAACGCCGCTGCGCATTGAATTGCGTACTGGCAAGAATCCGTTTGCAAAAACCGAGAAATAATACTCGTGCGCCCCTGCAGGATTCGAAAAAACAAGGTACAGTAGCTTTGGAGCATCCCCGGCACTTGAATTCAAGAGTTTCGCCTCCAATTCCTACACAACAACATAAATCTGGAGCTGTTATGAGCAATAAAGGGCAATTGTTACAAGACCCATTCCTGAACGCGCTGCGTAAAGAGCACGTTCCCGTCTCGATTTACCTGGTCAACGGCATCAAGCTGCAGGGGCATATCGAGTCGTTCGACCAGTATGTGGTCCTGCTGCGTAACACCGTCACCCAGATGGTGTACAAACATGCGATTTCCACGGTGGTGCCTGCGCGCGCCGTCAACCTGAACATCGAATCCTCTTCCGAGGCGGCGGAGTAAAGCCGTTCCTATGCGTGCAGCATTAGTCGGGGTAGATTTCGGACAAGGCGACTTTGCTGCCAGTATCGAGGAGCTGACGCTGCTCGCGCGTTCCGCGGGAGCAGAGCCGGTGACGACCATTACCGGCAAGCGGTCGTCGCCCGACGCCGCGTACTTCGTCGGCAGCGGCAAGGCGGATGAGATCGGCCTGGCCGTACAGGATCACAAGCTCGAAATCGTCATCTTCAATCATGCGCTGTCCCCCGCCCAGCAGCGCAACCTGGAAAAGCGCCTCAACGTCCGCGTGCTGGACCGCACCAGCCTGATCCTCGATATCTTCGCCCAGCGCGCCAAGAGCCACGAGGGTAAGCTGCAGGTGGAACTGGCCCAGCTACAGCACCTGTCCACCCGCCTGATCCGCGGCTGGACCCACCTGGAACGGCAGAAGGGTGGTATCGGCTTGCGCGGTCCCGGTGAAACCCAGCTCGAGACCGACCGCCGCCTGATCGGCGAGCGCGTCAAGATGCTGCGTGCGCGCCTGGCCAAGCTGCGCAAGCAGCATGAAACCCAGCGCCGCGCGCGCGGGCGCAGCCATACGTTTTCCGTCTCCCTCGTCGGCTATACCAACGCCGGCAAGTCGACGCTGTTCAATACCATGACCAAGGCTGGCGTCTACGTCGCCGACCAGCTGTTCGCGACGCTGGACACGACGTCGCGCCGCGTCTACCTGGGCGAGGAAATCGGCAGCATCGTGCTGTCCGATACGGTCGGCTTCGTGCGCGAACTGCCGCACCAGCTGGTGGCCGCTTTCCGCGCTACGCTGGAGGAAACCATCCATGCCGACCTGCTGCTGCATGTGGTCGATGGTTCCAGCCCGGTGCGCATGGAACAGATCGAACAGGTCAATGCGGTGCTGAAGGAAATCGGCGCCGACCATATTCCCCAGATCCTGGTGTGGAACAAGATCGATGCCGCCGAGCTTGAGCCGGCAGTCGAGCGTGATGAGTATGATAAGATTTCCCGCGTCTTCATCAGCGCACGCACAGGCGCAGGCCTGAACCTGCTGCGCGATGCCATCAGTGAAGCGGCCAGGGACGAGCAGGAGGCGTTGGCCAATCGGGAAGAGCCGATCGCGCCGGACCGTATTTCCAACTTTATCCATGCTGGATCACACTAATAAGAACATGCCTTTTTCCTCTCTCAAGAAAAGACTAGGCTTG
>DASWYX010000751.1:0-1616 GCA_036404755.1 Pseudoduganella sp. | reverse complement strand
AAGCTGGCGCGGGCTCCACTACCGGTGCCTCCAGGCGCGCCTGCATGCGCGCCCACGCCCCCTCGGGGTCGCAATCGGGCGCCGCGCCGGGACCGGCCGCGCGCAGGGCCTTCAGCAGTTCGAGTTCGTCGCGGCTGTGGGCGCAGCCGCGCAGGTGTGCTTCCACTCTTTCCCTTTCGGCGCCGTCCAGGGTGCCGTTGGCCAGCCAGGGCAGGGCTTCCTGCGCCGCCTGGTGATCCACGGCAAACGCTTTGTCGGTGCTCATGTCCGGCCCTCCAGTTGCTGCCCCAGCTGGGAGGCAAGGCGGCGGCGTGCGTGGAACAGGCGTGTCTTGACGGTGTTGACGGGGCATTCCATGAGGTCTGCGATCTCGGCGTAGCTCATGTCGTGATAGAAGGTCAGCTGGAAGGCCGCGCGCTGCTCCAGCGGCAGCACGGCGAGCGCATCGTCCAGCGCATGCCTGAGGCACTCCTGCTCGAAACGCCATTCCGGCTGGCAGTCGGCGCCGCATTCGCAGGCATCCGGCATGTCTTCCAGCGGCTCGTCCAGTCCGTGCAGCGCCTTGCAGGCCTTGCGGTAGGCGATCGAGAATACCCAGGTCGACAGCTTGCAGCTGCCGTCGAAGCTCGCCGCCTTCTGCCACACGACCAGCATCGTATCGTTGACGATTTCCTCGATCATGGTCGCGCTGCGCGTCATGCGGTGCAGGAAGCGCGTCAGCCGCGGGAAGTACATGCGGTACAGGATTTCGAAGGCGTGCCGGTTCCCGGCCGCAACCTGGCCGAGCAGGGACGCCTCACCATCCGCCAATTTATCCACGCATCCGGTCTCCGCTGTTTTCAGTGAATACCCGCGTACCGCGGAAAAGTTCATTGTGACATGGATCCAAGCCAGCGGCAGCAGGCTGCTGGCGGCGTTTGGCGGATGAGCCGGCTGCGTGCGCGGGCGAACGGACGGCAGCGGCGTCCTTCGCCACCATTCACGCATGAACCCCAACGTTGTTGAAAAGCCATCGCCGGAAGCCTCGTCCTGGCTCTCGAAGCTGGGGCCGGGGCTGATCACGGGCGCCGCGGACGACGACCCGAGCGGCATCGCGACCTATTCGCAGGCAGGCGTCCAGTTCGGCTTCAACCTGCTGTGGACCCTGCTGCTGACCTATCCGCTGATGGCGGCGATCCAGGTCATCAGCGCCCAAATCGGCCGGGTCACCGGACGTGGACTGGCGACCAATCTGCAGCGCTTCGCGCCGCGCCAGCTGGTCTGGCTGATTGTCGGCCTGCTGCTGGTTGCGAACGTCATCAACATCGCGGCTGACATTGCGGCGATGGGCGACGCGATGGCGCTTGTTGCACCCGGCAAGGTGCATTGGTACGCGGTCGGCTTCGGCGTACTGTCGGTGCTGCTGCAGGTCTTCGTTCCCTATCAGCGCTACGTCAACCTGCTGAAGTGGCTGACGCTGGTCCTGCTGGCCTATGTCGCCACCGTGTTCGTCGTGCGCGTGCCGTGGACCGAGGTGCTCGGCGCCACGCTGCTGCCGCACCTGCAGTGGCACAAGGAATACCTGACCACCATCGTCGCCGTGTTCGGCACCACCATCAGTCCCTATCTGTTCTTCT
>DASWYX010000750.1:0-7805 GCA_036404755.1 Pseudoduganella sp. | reverse complement strand
TCGAACGCTCCCACGCCACCCGCATGGCTTCCGTGTTCATGCAGGTGCCGGCCGCCATTGCCATCCTGCGCGGCCCGAGCCTGGTGTATGAGCTGATCAATGAGCGCTACTGCGAAATCATCGGCGGCCGCGAAGTGCTGGGCATGCCGCTGCGCCAGGCCTTCCCGGAACTGGAGAGCCAGGGCCTGTGCGAGGAGCTGGAGGGCGTGCTGGCGACCGGCCACGCTGCTGAAGGGCGGGCGCGGCGCGTGATGCTGGCGCGCGGTCCGCACGGCGAAACCCAGGAATGCTATTTCGATTACGTGCACCAGCCTATCCGCAACAGCCACGGCGACATCGAGCGCGTGGCCCTGGTGGCCTTCGAAGTGACGGAACTGGTGCGCGCGCGGCGCGACGCTGAAATCGCCAACCGCACCAAGGACGATTTCCTCGCCATGCTGGGCCACGAGCTGCGCAATCCCCTGTCGCCGATCCTGATCGCGCTGGAGCTGATGCGCCTGAAGGGCATCGGCGCGCTGACCAAGGAACACGCGGTCATCGAGCGCCAGGCCCAGCACCTGGTGCGCATGGTGGATGACCTGCTGGATGTGGCGCGCATCGCCCAGGGCAAGATCACGCTGCGTCCCGAGCGGGTGGAACTGGCGAAGCTGGTGGCGCAGGCGGTGGAAACCGTGAGCCCGCTGCTGGAGGAGCGCCAGCACTTCCTCAAGGTCGACGTGCCGGTGACCGGCATGGAGGTAACGGCCGACCCGCTGCGCTTTACCCAGGTGCTGAGCAATCTGCTGACCAATGCAGCGAAATACACCAATAACGGCGGCCAGATTTCCGTGACGGCCAGCGTGGAAAACGGCGAAGCCGTGGTGCGCGTGCGCGATAACGGCATCGGCATCGCGCCGGACATGCTGCCCCAGCTGTTCGACAAGTTCGTGCAGGAGCGCCAGGCGCTGGACCGCTCGCGTGGCGGCCTTGGCCTGGGCCTGGCGATCGCGCGCAGCATCGCCAGCCTGCACGGCGGGACAGTCTCCGCGACCAGCGACGGCATCGGCAAGGGCAGCGAATTCGTGCTGCGCATGCCGCTGGCCCCTGCCGCGCGTCACGCCACCTTACCCGCTGCCGCTCCGGCCTCGGCTCCTGCCGGCGACGGGGCAGCCCGCGCGTCGCGCCGACGGGTGCTGCTGGTGGACGACAATCCGGACGTGCTGGAAGCCTTGCGCGCCCTGCTCGAAGTGCACGGCCACGAGGTCGAAACGGCGGCCGACCCGGCCAGCGCCCTGCGTACCAGCCAGCACTTCACGCCGGACATCGCCATTCTCGACATCGGCCTGCCCGGCATGGATGGCTACGAACTGGCCGCGGAATTGCGCCAGCAGCCCAGCTTTGCGTCCACACACCTTGTCGCCATGACCGGTTACGGCCAGCCGGCCGACCGCAGCCGCTCGCTCGCGGCGGGCTTCGCCGCCCACCTGGTCAAGCCTGTCAGCGCCAGCCAGCTGTATGCGCTGATGAACGAACCCGATTGAGCGGACCGGCCCTGGCGCTTGCGGAAGGGGCGTTTGTGTAGCACTATTGGCAACCATGGCGACTTCCCAGTGAGGCGGATGTGGCGGCACCTGATATTTCAAAACTGAAGATCGAACGTGGCGCCAGCCCTTCGGCGCCGCTACGGCGGCCGCGCCGCTGGAAGTGGCTGGCCATCGGCGCGGTCGTCCTGGCCGTGGCCGCAGGCCTCGTAGCGCGAGGTGGCGGCGGCAAGGCGGACGTGGACGTCGTCACCGTGGCCCAGGCCTGGCCTTCCCAGAACTACACCATGCTGAATGCCACCGGCTATGTGGTCGCCCAGCGCAAGGCGGCGCTGTCGTCCAAGGCCACCGGGCGCCTGGAGTGGCTGGGCGTGCTGGAAGGCAGCCGCGTGAAGAAGGATGAAGTGGTGGCGCGCCTGGAGAACCGCGACGTCAGCGCCACGCTGGGCCAGGCCCAGGCCAACGTCAAGCTGGCCCAGGCCAACCTGCTGCAGGGCGAGGCCGAACTGGCGGACGCGCGCAACGCCTGGCAGCGCTCGCAGGAACTGCTGCAGCAGAAATTCATTGCCGCTTCGGCCTACGACTCCGCGCTGGCGCGCTACAACAAGGCCAAGGCGGCCATCAGCGCCCTGCGCGCTGCAATAACCGCAGCCCAGGCCAATGCCCGCGCCGCCCAGGTGGCCGTCGACCAGACCCTGATCCGCGCCCCCTTCGATGGCGTGATCCTGACCAAGAACGCCAATGTGGGCGACAACATCACGCCCTTCTCCTCCGCCGCCGACAGCAAGGGCGCCGTGGTCACCATCGCGGACATGGACACGCTGGAAGTGGAGGCCGACGTTTCCGAATCCAGCCTGGCGAAGATCCGCATCGACCAGCCGGCCGAAATCCAGCTCGACGCATTCCCCGAACTGCGCCTGTCCGGCACCGTGTCGCGCATGGTGCCCACGGTGGACCGCAGCAAGGCGACGCTGCTGGTCAAAGTGCGCTTCAACGACCACGATCCGCGCGTGCTGCCGGACATGAGCGCCAAGGTGGCTTTCCTGTCCAAGGCCGTGCCGCCGGAGGACCGCACGCCGGTGACCGCCGTGCAGCCGGCCGCCATCGTGCAGCGCGAAGGCAAGTCCGTCGCCTTCGTCGTGGCCGACGACAAGGCCAGGCTGGTGCCCGTCATGGCGGGCCGTAAGGTGGGTGAACTGGTCGAAGTCAGGGGACTGAAGCCGGGCGACAAGGTCGTGCTCAATCCTTCCGACAAACTGCAGAACGGCCAGCCGGTCGCCGTCACGAAAAAATGAGCGCCCTGGTCCAGATCGAGCATCTGGTGAAGTCCTACCAGCGCGGCGGCCAGGTCGTGCCCGTGCTGACCGATATCACGCTGGACATCCAGCGCGGCGATTTCACGGCCCTGATGGGACCTTCCGGCTCGGGCAAGAGCACCCTGCTCAACCTGATCGCCGGCATCGACAAGCCGGACAGCGGCGTGCTGCGTGTCGATGGACTGGATATCGCGGCCATGTCCGAAAGCGCACTGGCGGCGTGGCGCGCCTCCAATGTGGGCTTCATCTTCCAGTTCTACAACCTGATGCCCGTGCTGACGGCTTACGAAAACGTGGAACTGCCGCTGCTGCTGACATCCCTCAGCCGGCGCGAACGGCGCGAGCGCGTCGAGCTGACCCTGTCCATGGTCGGCCTGTCGGACCGCATGGACCACACGCCGAACGAGCTATCCGGTGGCCAGCAGCAGCGCGTGGCGATTGCCCGCGCCATCGTCACCGATCCGGTGCTGATCGTGGCCGACGAACCCACGGGCGACCTCGATCGCCACTCCGCCACCGAGGTGCTGGCCCTGCTCAACCAGCTGAACCGGGAACTGGACAAGACCATCATCATGGTCACGCACGACGCCCACGCCGCCCAGCAGGCGCGCAAACTGGTCCACCTCGAAAAAGGCGAGCTGCTGGACGCAGCAGCCTGACAACGGCGGCGCCATGTACCTCCTGAAGCTGATCGCCCGCAACGCCATGCGCCACAAGCTGCGCACCATCCTCACCGTGCTTGGGCTGATGGTGGCGACCATTTCCTTCGGCTTCCTGCAGACCGTGGTCAACGCCTGGTATGCCGGCGCGGAAGGCGCGGCCGCCACCACGCTGGTCACGCGCAACGCCACGTCGCTGGTGTTCCCCCTGCCCCTGTCCTACGAGGCGCGCATCCGCGCCGTCAACGGCGTAACGGGCGTGGCGCGCGCCAACTGGTTCGGCGGCATATACCAGGACCCGAAGAACTTCTTCGCCCAGTTCGCGATCTCGGCGGACAGCTATCTCGCCATCTACCGCGACTACCTGATCCCCGAGGCCGACCGCGCCGCCTTCCTGCGCGACCGCAAGGGCGCCATCGTCGGCCGCAAGCTGGCCGACCAGTATGGTTTCAAGGTCGGTGACATCATTCCCATCAAGGGAACCATCTACCCCGGCACCTGGGAATTCGTGGTGCGTGGCATTTACGACGGCGCCAAGAGCACCAGCAATACGGCCACGATGTTCTTCCACTGGGATTACATCAACGAGGCGATCAAGCGCCAGGCGCCGCGCCGCGCCAACCAGGTGGGGGTGTATGTGATCGAAATCCGCCAGCCGGAAGATGCGGCCCTGATTTCCAACACCATCGACGCCCAGTTCCGCAACTCGCTGGCGGAAACGCTGACGGAAACGGAGAAGGCTTTCCAGCTGGGCTTCGTGTCCATGTCCGAAGCGATCGTGGTGGCGATACGCGTGGTGTCCTTCGTGGTCATCGTCATCATCATGGCGGTGATGGCCAACACGATGGCGATGAGCGCACGCGAGCGGCTGGCCGAATACGCAACGCTCAAAGTGCTGGGCTTCGGCCCCGGCTTCCTGACCATGCTGATCTTCGGCGAGTCCCTGCTGCTGGCCATGGTCGGCTGCCTGCTGGGCGTGGGCCTGCTGTTCCCGCTCGCAGGCGGCTTCGCCAGGCTGATGGGAACCATGTTTCCCGTCTTCGAAGTCTCGCCGTGGACGGTGCTGCAGCAGATCGTGGCGGCGCTGGCCGTGGGCGCCGTGGCCGCCATCGCGCCCACGCTGCGCGCCACGCGCGTCAACATCGTCGAAGGCTTGCGGAGCATAGGCTGATGAAGATCCCCTTCTCCTATATCGCCCGCAATCTGTGGACGCGCCGCCTGACGACCGTGCTTACGTCCGGCGGCCTTGCCCTGGTGGTCTTCGTGTTCGCGACGGTGCTGATGCTGGATGAGGGCTTGCGCACCACGCTCGTCACCACGGGCGAATACAACAATGTCGTGGTGATTCGCCGCTCCGCCGAAACCGAGGTGCAGAGCGGCGTGGACCGCAAGCAGGCCTCCGTGGTGGCGAGCCATCCCGCCATTGCCATGGGCGCCGACGGGCAGCCACTGGTGTCGAAAGAAACCGTGGTGCTGATTTCCCTGCCCAAGCGGGGTTCGGACAAGCCGTCCAACATCGTGATCCGCGGCGTAAGCGAACGCGGTGCGCCGATGCGCCCGCAAGTGAAGCTGACCGAAGGCCGCATGTTCCGCCCCGGCGCTTCCGAAATCATTGCCGGCGCCAGCATCGCGCGCCGCTTCGTCGGCGCGGGCATTGGCGAGACGCTTCGCTTCGGCCAGCGCGAATGGACCGTGGTGGGCCTGTTCGATGCACAGAACAGCGGATTCGATTCCGAGATCTGGGGCGACGCCGAGCAGCTGATACAAGCTTTTCGCCGCACCGCCTTCTCCTCAGTGATCGTGCGCCTGAACGATACGCGCGACTTCGAGCGCTTCAAGAAGGATATCGAATCCGATCCCCGCCTCACGCTGGAGGCCAAGCGCGAGCAGGTGTTCTATGCGGACCAGTCGAAAGCCCTTTCCAGCTTTATCAGCTACCTGGGCCTGGCGCTGTCCATCATCTTCTCCATCGGCGCCATGATCGGCGCCACCATCACCATGTATGCCTCGGTCGCCAACCGGGTCGGCGAAATCGGCACGCTGCGCGCCCTGGGCTTCCAGCGCCGCAGCATCCTGGCCGCCTTCCTGGCCGAAGCCATGCTGCTGGCCCTTGTCGGCGGCGCCGTGGGCCTGTTCTGCGCCTCCTTCATGCAATTCCTGTCCTTCTCCACGACGAATTTCCAGTCCTTCTCCGAACTGGCGTTCGGCTTCAGGCTGAATTCCGCCATCGTGATCAAGACCATCATGTTTTCGCTGCTGATGGGCTTTATCGGCGGCTTCCTGCCGGCCGTGCGCGCGGCGCGCCTGAAGATCGTGGACGCGCTGCGCGCGGCGTGATTACCTCTTTGTCAACAATGTTGTTTTAGTGCCACCAGTATTGCCGCACGGGAAATAGAATCGTGTTACACTTTTCCACATGGCAAAAATTCGTCTCCCTGGTCCGCTGTTGCGCCTGCTTGCGCTCTGCTGCTGGCTCGCCTGCGCGACGCCGGGGCTGGCGCGGCCGGCCGGGGCGTACGAGGAGCGCCAGGTCCTGATCCTGTATTCGCTGGGGTCCGATACGGTGTCGACCTGGCAAAAGCTGGTACACAAGGGCCTGTACGATGAACTGGGCCGGCGCAACCTGGGCAGCATCCCCGCCATTTTCGAGGAGCGTTTCGACGCCAACCTGGTGGGCGAATCGCAGGCGCTGGAGGGCATGGCGCCCTATCTGCGCACCAAATATGCAGCGGTGAAGTTCGACGCCATCATCACCGAAAACGCGGTGGCCGCCACCTTTCTGGCCGCCCATCCCGAACTCTTTCCCGGCGTGCCGCGCCACTACGTCAATCACGGCCACCTGGGCTGGCAGCCGTCCGACGGCGCGGGCTACGAGGTGCGTTCCGATTTCGCGCGCGCCATTGGCGTAATTCCCCAGGTCGCGCCACAGGTGCGGCGCATCGCAGTGGTGGGCGACCAGTCGGCGCGCTGCCAGGAGTGGGTGTCCGCCATCCGCACCGTGGCCCGCGATTACAGCAAGCGCATCGCCTTCGAATACTGGGACAACCAGACTTACGAAGACCTGCAGCGCGCCGTGCATGGGCTGGACCGCAACACGGCCGTGTTCCTGCTGATGGCCAACCGCGACAGCTCGGGCGCCGCCATGGCGCCGGGCGAACTGGCGCGCCTGCTGGCGGCCTCCACCGAGGCGCCCGTGTTCACGCATACCGAGTCGATGGTGCAGCCGGGCGTGGTGGGCGGCTACGTGGTGAGCGGCGAGAACGTGGGCCGCATGATCGCGCAAATCCTGCTGGGCGAGCCGCCGGTGCTGGACCGCCTGCAGGGCTATCTGTTCGACTACCCGGCGGCCAGGCGCTTCCACCTGCGCAACCTGCCGCCGGAAGCGATGCTGCGCAACCGTCCGGAAGACGTGTGGGACTTGTACCGCTGGCAGATCATCGGCGGCATCACGCTGATCGTGCTGCAGGGCGTGCTGATTACTTCGCTGGTGCTGGTGCTGCGCGACCGCCGCCGCACGCTGGGCGCACTGGCCGATGAACGCAACAACCTGGAAGACCGCGTGCTGCAGCGTACGCTGGAACTGCTGATGGCGAACCAGAAACTGGAGCAGCTGGCGACCACCGATCCGCTGACAGGCATCGCCAACCGCCGCAAGATGACGGAACAGATCGCACACGAACTGGAACGCGCGCGGCGCTTCCGTCACCCGCTGTCGCTGCTGATGATCGATATCGACCATTTCAAGCGCATCAACGATACCCACGGCCATGAGGTCGGCGACAGGGCGATTCTCGCGGTGTCGCTGCTGCTGACGGAAACGATGCGCGGCATCGACCTCGCGGCGCGCTTCGGCGGCGAGGAGTTCGTCCTGCTGATGCCGGAGACGCATGCGGAGCTGGCGGCACTTGCGGCCGAGCGGCTGCGCGAAGCGATGTCGGCGCTGCGCGTGCTGGCCGATGACGGGGCGGAGGTGGCGCTGACGGTCAGTATCGGCGTTTCCAGCGCCGATCCGATGGGGGTGCAGGATACGCCCTCCTCCCTGCTCGTGCGCGCCGATAAAGCGCTGTACCGGGCCAAGAAGGAAGGCCGCAACTGCGTCAAGACGGCGGATCAATGATCCGCCCTTCACGCCTCGCGGCGCAATCGGTTCGTGGCCTGGCTTACGCTTCGGTATCGGGCTGGTTCGACGGATGCGCGGCGACGAACGCCGGCAAATTCACGCAATGCTCGTTGACGCAGGCGATATTGGGGAACTGCGTCATATCGATATTGAAGCGCTGCGCGTTGAACACCTGCGGCACCAGCAGGCA
>DASWYX010000749.1:0-6262 GCA_036404755.1 Pseudoduganella sp. | reverse complement strand
CGAACTTGAACCCTACTTCGCGGAAATTGCCAACAGGTTCGAATCCCATATTCCTGTGCAGCGCCATGCTCGCCTCGTTCGGCTGCGCCACGCCGCCGATCACGAGATGGATGCCGCATTGGGTCAGCAACTGCATCAGGCGCGCATAAAGCAGCCGTGAATGCCCCTTGCCCACCGCGCAAGGCTTGAGGTAAATGGAACTCTCGACCGAGCGCCGGTAAGCCGAGCGCTCCTTCCACTTGGTCGCATAGGCATAGCCGAGAATCTCGTCGCGATCCTCCAGCACCAGCCAGGGCAGGCCGGCGGTCATCACGTGGTCGATGCGGCGCGCGATTTCGGCGCTGGTGACTTCGACCTCTTCAAAGGTGATGGTGGAGTTGACGACATAGTGGTTGTAGATGCTTGCGATGGCTGCTGCATCGGCCGGATGGGCTGCGCGTATCGTGGTCATGTCCGCTTCGGTAAAAGTTAATGACCACGATGAATGAGCAATTAGCGCGCCAGATAATACCGGCACGGGCTGCACTGCGGCGGTGCGATCAGCCCAGCCAGTGCACCACTTCGATCGTATGCTGGTCCGGATCGGTGATCATGGTGCCGTAGTAGCGTTCGTTGATGTCGGGACGCAGGCCCGGCTGGCGCAAGGTCCGTGCGCCCATTTCGGTGGCTCGTGCATAAAAGGCCTGCGCCGCTTCCGCCGAAGGCGCAGTGAAGGCAATGTGCGCGCGGTGCCCCGGCAGCGGGCTGTCGTCCTGCGCGGGATAGACGGCAAAGCCCCAATGGCCGTTGGCGCCGAAGATGGCCTGGCTACCGTCCTGGTGCTGCACGGTATAGCCGAGCGGGGCGAGACAGGCGGTATAGAAGTCCAGCGCACGCTGCAGGTCGCGGGTGCCGATGGATACGTGGTCGATCATGATGCTCTCCTTGTGTGGGGAGAGCACATCTTACGGACGCGCCGTGGAACGATTTCGCAATCTGCAGGGCGCGAATGGGAAATTTTCTCAGAGCGTAAGCTTGGTCTCGAACTTGGAGCAATTCATCGCGAACAGGCTCTTCACGTTGATCACATTGTTATTCGAGGTGAACACGCGCCGCGTGAACTCGTGATACGCCTCCATCGAGGCCGCAGTAACGATCAGCATGAAGTCGTACTCGCCCGCCACCTCATAGCAGGACATCACATCCGGCTCCTGCCGCATCTGCGCCTCGAACTGCTGCAGGATGGCGCTGTTCTGGTGATCCAGCTCCACGGACACGAATACCGTCAGCGGACGCCCTGCCTGCACACGGTCCACCAGCGCCACATCCTTCAGCAGCACGCCGGACGCGCGCAGCTGCGCAATACGGCGCTGGCAGGTCGCCACCGACGAGTGCACGCGCTCCGCAATCTCGCGCAGCGGAGTAGCCGCGTCGTCCTGCAGGATGTTGAGGATGGCGCGGTCGATGCGGTCCAGCTCCTTCATGCGAGGTGGCGCAACGGGTGGGCGTAGTCCGGCCAGCAGGGTTCGAAGAAGCGTTCCACCATTTCGGGCGTCACATCGTCCAGCGTGGGCGGATTCCAGCGCGGCGCATTGTCCTTGTCGATGACCAGGGCGCGCACGCCCTCCAGGATTTCGCCATGCTCGAAATTGCGGCGCACCAGGTTGCGTTCCATGCGCAGGCAGCCGGCCACGTCCAGCGCGGCGCCGCGGCGCAGCAGTTCGTGGGTGACGCACATCAGCAAGGGAGAGCGCTGCTCCATCGCCTGCAAGGACTTCTGGGCGAACGGATCGGTGTCGGTGCGCAGCGAGGCCATGATGGCAGGCACGCTGCCGGCGCTGAAATGGCGGTCGATCAGGGCGCGCCGGGCTTCCAGCTCGCTGGCGCCGGCGAGGGAGCGCATCGGGGCTGCGAAGGCGGCGATTTCGGCCGGCAGCGCGGCGGCGGGCGAGGCATCGATCAGCGCGCCCAGCGTGCGCCACTCGGCTTCCGGCACGAAATGGTCGGCCAGCCCGAGGTAGAGCGCGTCGGCGGCGCCCACGGTCAGGCCGGTCAAGCCCAGCCACATGCCCAGGCTGCCCGGCGCATGGGACAGGAAATGGCTGCCGCCCACGTCCGGGAAGAGGCCGATATTCACTTCAGGCATGGCCATCTTCGTGCGGCCGCTGACGATGCGCACGCCGCAGCCCGGCCCGCCCTGCGAGATGCCCATGCCGCCGCCCATCACCACCCCATCCATCAGGGCAATATAGGGTTTATTGTAGAAATGAATTAAATAATTTAGCCCGTATTCCTCGGTGAAGAAGTCCTCCAGCAGCGCGCTGTTGCCCTGGGGCGAGCTGCGGCCCACGTCGTAGAAGAAGCGGATATCGCCGCCGGCGCACAGGGCCTTCTCGCTGCTGCTGCGGATCACCACCGCGGCCACGGATGCATCGTCGCGCCAGGCCAGCAGCGTGCGCGTGATGGCGCGCACCATGTCGAGGGAGAGGGAATTGAGTGCCCTGGGGCGGTCGAGGGTAATGAAGCCGGTGCTGTTGCTGACGTGGGTGATGACGTATTCGCTCATTGTTCTCACGGTGAAGTTGCAAAAAAGGGCGCCAGATGCGCCCTTTGTTGATTGTGCCCCACCTTTCCTTTACATGGTGGTGGCAGGTGCTTCGTAAGTGTCCGGCAGATGCTTGATCGCTTCGTGGTTATGGTTCTGCACACGGTCCTTGTACTTCATGACCTGGCGATCCAGTTTGTCGATCAGCGTATCGATGGCGGCATAAAGGTCTTGCGACAGGCTCTCCACATACACAGTCTTACCCGACATGCGCAGATTAATCTCCGCTTTTTGACGTTTTTCTTTCTCGGTGAGGTTATCTACGGTCAGGATGACAGCAATATCAATCACTTGATCGAAATGGCGTTTGACTCGCTCCAGCTTATTCTGCACGTACTCGCGAATCGCTGGGGTCACTTCGACATGATGTCCACTGATGGTGAGATTCATACACACTCCTAAAGATGATGTCGCTTACAAGTTCATACATGCTCGTAGCATGCAGCGGAACCGTGCACTACAAAGACTTGCGGAGGCTTACTGGCGGGATTTTCAACGCTTCGCGATACTTGGCAACAGTTCGTCGCGCAATTACCATGCCTTGTTCTCCCAGCATGTCCGCAATCTTACTGTCGGATAAAGGATTTTTCGGGTCTTCTGCTCCTGTCAATTGCACGATCAGCGCACGGATCGCCGTCGATGAGGCTTCACCCCCAGCTTCAGTAGCGACGTGGCTGCCAAAGAAATATTTCAACTCAAACATGCCATGCGGGGTGAGCATGTATTTTTGAGTTGTTACCCGAGAAATAGTGCTCTCGTGTAGTCCCAGTGTATCAGCTATTTCACGCAACACAAGGGGTCTCATGGCCACTGCGCCATGACTGAAAAAGTTCTTTTGCCTTTCTACTATCGCTTGCGAAACGCGCAGGATGGTGTCGAAGCGCTGGCGCATGTTCTTGATCAGCCACTTGGCTTCCTGCAGCTGCGCGTTCATCTGGGATTCACCCTTGCCCTGCTTGAGCAGGCTCGCGTAAAGGGCATTCACGCGAAGGCGCGGCATCACGTCGTTGTTGAGGCTGACCTGCCAGCCATTACGGCTCTTCTTCACGATCACGTCCGGCACGACATAGTCTGACACGTCTGACGCAAATTCGGCGCCCGGATGGGGATTGCACTGGCGAATCACGGCCTGCGCTTCGCGCAAGTCTTCATCGTCGCAATCGAGGGCTTTCTTCAGCTTGTTGAACTCGCGCTGGGCAAACCAGGCCAGGTGCTTCTCGACAATGCACAAGGCCATGCGGCGCGTGACCAGCGGCACGTTCGGCAGGCGCTTGATCTGCAGCGCCAGGCACTCGGACGCATTGCGCGCGCCCACGCCCACCGGGTCGAAGTTCTGCAGCAGCAGCAGCGCCGTGCGCAGCTCCTCCAGTTCGATTTCCAGTTCTTCCGGCAGGCGCGCATGGATTTCTTCCAGCGATTCTTCCAGGTAACCGTTCTCGTCCAGCGCATCGATGATGATTTCCATCAAGGCGCGGTCGCGCGCTTCCGCCACGGTGACGCGCATCTGCTCCAGCAGGTGGTCGCGCAGCGTGCAGTGATTCGCTTCGAGCTGGGGGCGGCTGTCCTCGTCGTCCGGCGACTTGCTGCGGCCGGAATCGCTCCAGTCGCTGTCGCCCATGTCGCCGCCCTCGCCTTCGCCAGCGTCGCCGCCTTCATAGCCGTCGGCTTCCGCGCTGGGGGCGGCTTCGCCCTCGCCTTGCGGCGCGGGTTCGCTGGGTGCTTCGGCAGAGCCGTTGCCCTGGTTGATGGCGCCGTCCGCCAGCAGGCGCACCGAATGATCGAGCGGATCATCCAGGCGTTCCAGCAGCGGGTTGTCGCTCAGCAGCTGCTCCAGTTCCTGGTGCAGCTCAAGCGTCGAGAGCTGCAACAGGCGGATGGATTGCTGCAGCTGCGGCGTGAGCGCCAGGTGTTGCGAGGTTCGCAGTTGCAGTGACTGTTTCATGGCCTTGCTTACATGCGGAAGTGTTCGCCGAGATACACGCGGCGCACAGACTCGTCGGCAATAATATCGTCCGGGCGGCCCGAGGCCAGCACCGAACCCTGGTTAATGATATAGGCGCGATCGCAAATACCAAGCGTCTCACGCACATTGTGGTCGGTAATCAGCACACCGATATTGCGCTCCTTCAGGAAACGCACGATACGCTGGATCTCGATCACGGCAATCGGGTCCACGCCCGCGAACGGCTCGTCCAGCAGCACGAAGCGGGGATTGGTGGCGAGGGCGCGCGCAATTTCCACGCGGCGGCGTTCACCGCCGGACAGCGACAGCGCCTGGTTCTCGCGCAGCTTTTCGATCTGCAGGTCGGCCAGCAGGGCTTCCAGGCGCTCGTCGATCTGCGCCTTGGTCATCGGCTTGCCGTCCACGTTCTGGATCTCCAGGACGGCACGGATATTCTCTTCCACGGTCAGCTTGCGGAATACCGAAGCTTCCTGCGGCAGGTAGGACAGGCCCAGCGTCGCGCGCTTGTGGATAGGCAGCATGGACACGTCCACGCCGCCGATGTCGATGGTGCCGGCGTCGGAAGCGACCAGGCCCACGATCATGTAGAAGGACGTGGTCTTGCCCGCGCCGTTCGGCCCCAGCAGGCCCACCACTTCGCCGCAATCCACCTGCAGCGACACGTCATGCACCACCTGGCGCTTGCCGTAAGTCTTTTGCAGGCCCTTGACGACCAGGGTGCTTTCGCAAGTCGATACCGCCATCTTATTTCCCTGCCGGTGGCGTGGTTGGCGCCGCAGGCGCGGCCGGCGGCGTCGCCGGTGGTGCGGTGCGGGTCGGCTGGATCACCATGGTGCCGCGGCCGCCGCCCTGCTTGCTCTCGCCGGTGGCGGTGTTCTTGACGCTGAAGAATTCCTTGCGGCTGTCATACGAAATGAATTCGCCCTCGACTTCGTCGCTCGGCTTGGCGCCTTCTAGGCGCTTGATCTTCGCCTTGCTGAACATCTTCACCAGTTCAACGTTCTCGTCGTATTCGATGCGCTCGGCCTCGCCCTCGACCCACTGGTCGCCCTCGCCGTCGCGCTTCTGGCGGAAGGTGGCCTTGCCGCCGCCGCCCGTCAGCACCACGTGCTGGAAGCCTTCCGGCGTCTGCGACACCACGGCGCGCGCCGCCTTCATCAGCAGTGTGCCGCGCGTGAGGACCACATTGCCGGTGGCGATGCGCTGCTGCTTCACATCGTCCACTTCGAGGTTATCGAACTTGATTTCCATCGGCTTGTAGGAGTCGGCCTTTTCGGCGGCGGCCATGCCGCTCACCAAAGCCAGGACTGCCGAAAGCAGGAGTTTTTTCATCTTGATTCCATTCGTATGGGGTTAGCGCGCCTTCGGCGGGAAGACGAGCGTGCCGCGGCCGGACAGTTCGAGCTGGCGGCTGGCGTTATTGGCGCGCATGCCACTGGCCTGCGCGGTGGTTTCACCCGATTTCATGCGCACCGGCTGGTCGGTCTCCATGCGGTCTTCGTCCGGATAGATCACCAGCTTGTCCGTTTCCAGGTGCAGTTCCTTGTTCGACTGGCCGGCGGCGCGGTCGATCCTGACATCTTCGCGCAGGGTCACGCGGCTGTTCACATCGTCCACGCGCGCCGTTTTGGAGCGGATATCCATCGGCGGCTGGTCCTGGGCCAGGCTGCGCACGATCGGCTTGTCGATCTCGGACGAATCGTCGATCGGGCGGT
>DASWYX010000748.1:0-6007 GCA_036404755.1 Pseudoduganella sp. | reverse complement strand
CCTATCGTGGGCGTGGAGCCTGGCCTGAAGCCTGGCGCCGCGGCCACACGCAATGGCAAGGTCGCCGTGCTCGCCACCGAGAGCACGCTGCGCGGCGAGAAGTTCCTGGCCCTGCGCGACCAGATCGGCGCTGCCTCGCATACGGAATTCCTGCTGCAGCCATGCGGCGGGCTCGTTGAGCGCATCGAAATGGGCGAGCTCTCCTCGGCCGCGACCGTGGCGCTGCTGGACGGCTTCCTCGCGCCTTTGCTGGACCAGGGCGCGGACACGGTGGTCCTCGGCTGCACCCACTACCCATTCGTCCGCGACGCGATCGCACAGGTCGTGGCGACCCGTGGCGCTGCCGGCGTGACCTTGATCGACACCGGCGACGCGGTCGCACGCCAGCTCGCACGCCTGCTCGAAAGCGCGGCATTGCAGCGTCCCGGCGGCACGCCCGCCCACCTGCACTGCTTCACCAGCGGCAATCCGGACGCCATCGCCAAAGCCTTTGCCGACCTCCTCGGCCTCACGCCGCAGGTCGAGCCGGTGCAAATCGGTCAATTTTGAGGAATTCCTGCATTTACATTTGCCAACTGGCAGGCGAGCCAGTATAATTCCGGCTCTGTCGCGCTGATGGCGAGACAGAAAGCAGTTTTCAGTGGTGGCTGTAGCTCAGTTGGTAGAGTCCAGGATTGTGATTCCTGTTGTCGTGGGTTCGAGCCCCATCAGCCACCCCACCGAATTCACGAAGAAGGCTTGATGCTCCGGCATCAAGCCTTTTTTGTTTTATTCGCGCATTCGGGGTCAGCTCTGTCATTTGGACACTCGCGCATAAACTTTGATGAACCTCAATGCGCGAAATCAGGCGAATTCGCGTATTGATCTGACTCAAAGAATTGCGTCGGATGTCCAAATGACAGAGCTGACCCCGAACTGGGGTTAGCCAAGCGCGCAGGTGGGCGGGAAGGAATCGAGGCGGAGGCCGTTGACTTCGATCAGGCGGTCGGCGCGGATCAGGTCGCCGGTGCTCAGGGTGATCCAGTCGGCGCCGCTGCGGGCGAAGACGTCGGTGATGGCGGCGGTGCGCTGCTGCTCGGCGCCGGCGTCGTCGAGGTAGCTGAGGCTGACCGGCTTGCGCAGGGTCGCAAAGTCTTCGAGGTGGTCGTGGAATTCGCAGCTGACGGGGATGTAGGTTTCCATAAGTGTTCCTTGAGTATTTCGCTATTAAATCGCATACGATGCATATATCATCGGTTATGGTGGGATGGAAGTCAAGGAGGAAATTGTGGGGGCCGGCGCCACGCCCCGCGCGGCATCGTTCCAGGCGCGTCGTGCGCGGCGGGGAATTACGTGTCGCGTCAATAATCAGGGCAGAAACTGTCCGCATGGGCGCATATGCTGACCGCTTCAATCAGCAGAGGACGCCATGAGCACATTCCCCGTAATCGAGTTCCGCCGCTACACGACGGTGGCCGGCAAGCGCGACCAGTTCGTGCGCTACTTTGAAACCCTGTTTCCGGAAGCTTTCCAGCAGCTGGGCGCGATGGCCCTGGGCCAGTTTGCGGAGCGCGACAATGAAAACGGCTTCATCTGGCTGCGCGGCTTCCAGACTTACGAGGACCGCGCGATCGTCAACGCAGCCTTCTACTACGGGCCAGTGTGGCAGGAGCATCGCTCCACGCTGAACGGGCTGATGACGGACAGCGATAACGTGCTGCTGCTGCGTCCCCTCACCCCGGAGCGCGGCGTGCCGGTGCTGCCGGCGGTCGATCCCGTGCGCGAGGCGGACGGCGCCCAGGGCGCGGCCGTGGCGATCCTGTGCACGCCCAAGCCGGGGTGCATGGACAAGTTCGCAGCACTGGCGGAGCCGAGCTTCCGTCGCTATCAAGAGGCCGGCGTGCGCGAGGCGGGTGTGCTGGTGACGCTGGATGCGGCCAATAACTTTCCGCAGCTGCCGGTGCGCAGCGATGGGCCGCATCTGGTGTGGCTGGGCGTGGCGGAGAGCGATGCGGCGCTGGCAGCGGCGCGCGATGTGCGGGCGTTGGTGGCGACCGATTTGCTGCGGGTGGCGCCGGAGGTTATCAGTCTTAAGCCGACGCACCGGTCGCGCTTGCGCGCTCTTGAAACCTAACACCTGGGTCAGACCCAAAGGGTCAGACCCTTGGGTCTGACCCGGTTTTCGGTTTCCAGGTTACAAAATTAAATGTTAAATGTTGTCATACGACATCTTTTCAGCAGTAAAATGCTCATATTGTTTGCACCAAGGATATGAGTATATGTCTGCAGAAAATACTATTGCCGGGATATCGCACTACAGCAAGGACACCCCGGTAGGCCGTCCCGGCCAGGATGGCCGCGCCGGCGTGTTTGTGCCGACCGAGCACTTTGACCTCTCGACCTCGACCACGATCCGCAAGGGCGCCGGCATCGTCGCCTTCGGCAATCCGGACGGCACGCTGATGGTCTATTTCGAAGCCAACCGCTTCGATGAAAGCGGCCTGCACAAGTGGGAAAACAAGGCTCGCAAGGCTTACGACCGCATGGTGATGGCCGCGCCGACCGTGTCCAAGGCCAAGATGGACGCGAAAATGCTGGAATACATCGGCTATATCGACGGTACGGGAATCACGCTGCGTCAGCCGGAAAAGCTGCAAGCCTGGCTGGAGCTGGCGGATGCGATGGACACGGCGCCGGACTCGGCCACCATCACATGGGAAAAGAGCAAAAGACTAGTTACTTAACGACGAGCAATTGTCCTACACGGTCTTGACCTTTTGGCCGATGCCTCCGGTCGGCTTCGACGGATAAGATGGGAACATGAACAAGGAGATCATCATGTCCCATCATCCAATTGCAGGCAGCGCGTTGCTGCTGGGGTTGGTGGCCTCGTCCACCTTCCTGCTGGTGACAGCAGATGTACTGGCCCACTTCCCCTTCTTCGCTTATTAACGGTGACGGCCGCGCCACCAGCCACCACCTCGGCGGTTGGTGAAGACAAAGTCCAGGCCGATCGAAACCGGCGGATAGTAGTAAGCAGGCGCTGGTGCGTACACCGGAGCAGGCACATACACCGGCTGTTCAACATACACGGGCTGCTGCGCGTACACCGGCGCCGGCTCGGTGGTGTACTCGACGCGGCCTCCCTGGGCCGCCACCGTGCCGGGAGCGACTGGCGTTGAGGACACCGTATGCCATTCATACGGATTGACAGGGCGCTGTGCATAGTAAGGCTGTTGCGCCGGAACGGCGCAACCTGCCAGGACCACAGCGGCTGCCGGCAGGATAAATAAGGTTTTCATAGAAATCTCCTTCCCACTTCCTACTATAGAGAATTTGAACTCCGCTTGCCGCGGTTTTACATTCCCTTACAGCGGGAAACGCTTAGATATACGGGATATCGCACTTGTCGATAGCCTTGCCATCCTCGCCCAGGCGCTGGGCGCAGATCGCATAGCTGATGCCGTAATCCATTTCCACACGATAAACGCGGCCATAAGGCAGCGCCACCGTCTGCAGCAGGTTCTTCTGGTAGCTCAGCGCAGGCACATCGGCAGGCACCGCCAGCGAAGTGTGATAGTTACGGCGACGGTCCTGCTGGCGGCGGTGCACGTCCACGTCCAGGCCCAGGTCGAGCGTGATGCCGCCCGGCTCATAGGCGTAGCGCGTGGTGCTGCGGGCCGCGCTCAGCACGCCCCAGGCGCAGGGCAAGCCTTGCGGGCAATGCTTGATCTGCGCCAGCGGGAACACTTCCTCGTGATTGGCCAGCGCCGACAGCGGCCAGCTGGTGCGCGTGCCGTCCATCTTGCCGGACACCGGATTGGTCCAGGTCAGCGAATTGACCACCACAACGGTTTGCTTATCCTTGGCCGGATCGTTCGGATTGCGCCACATGGAGCAGCCGGAGGCCAGCAAGCCGATCAGGGGAAGGCAAAACAGGACTTTCATAAAAACATTATCCATGCAAACGATAGTTGCAGATTAACAGAACCTGCGCGCGGCTGGCGCGAAAAAAAACCGGCCAATCAGGCCGGTCTTCTTTGCTTAGGGACGAGAATCAGTCCAGTTTCCATGCATAGTCCACCTTGGTCCAGGTTTCGGCCGGTGCGCCGTCCTTGGAACCAGGCTTGAACTTGCAGGCGCTGATGGCCTTCACTGCGGCCTTGTCCAGGTTCTTGAAGCCGGACGACTTCTCGACCTTGGAATCCTTCACGTCGCCGCCGGCGGAGACCAGGAAGGCCATGGACACGGTGCCCTGCTCTTCGTTCATCAGGGATGCCTTCGGATATTCCGCCTTGCAGTTCTTGGCGTCGAAGGAGGCTGGTACTTCGCCCGCGAAAGCGGCCGATGCGCTCATGAAGAGCACTGCTGCAACAACACTAGACTTCGTAGACATCTCGTTCCCCTAAATGGTTATGAAACTGAAAGGTCAGGAATTACAGGGCCCAGGCGTAATCGACGCGGGTCCAGGTCTGGGCCACCGAGCCATCCTTGGTGCCAGGCTTGAACTTGCAGGCGCTGATGGCTTTGATGGCGGCCTTGTCCAGGTTCTTGAAGCCGGAAGACTTCTCGACCTTGGAATCCAGCACCTCGCCGGAAGCCGACACCAGGAAGGACATGGACACAGTGCCCTGCTCTTCATTCAGCAGCGAAGCCTTCGGATACTCGGCCTTGCAGTTCTTGGCGTCGAAAACGGCCGGGGTCTCGCCCGCGAAGGCGGCGCCGGACAGGAGGGTGGCAGCGATAAAACCAATCAGATGCTTATTCATTACAATTCCCAAAAGCGATTATTGAAAAACTTGTTATTAACGCCGCCGTGCTTATGGCCCGGCGGCGGGTACAGCTCAGATCAGAATTCTTCCCATTCGTCGGCGCTGGTTGCTGCTGCGACGACTTTCTTCTTTTCAGGCGAAGCGGCCGGAGCGGCAGCCTTGCGGGCAGGACGCGCAGCAGGCTTCGGTACCACGGCCACGGCGTGCTGGGTGACAACCGGAGCCGGAGCGGCGACCGGTGCCGCCAGCATGCGTTCTTCGCCGGCTTCCAGCTTGAAGATGGACACCACGCGGGCCAGTTCGGTAGCCTGGTCCTGCAGCGCCTGAGCGGCAGCGGCAGACTCTTCCACCAGCGCAGCGTTCTGCTGGGTCATTGCATCCATATCGATGATGGAGCGGTTCACCTGCTCGATGCCGGCGCTCTGTTCCTGCGAGGCGTTGGCGATTTCGGCCATGATGTCGGTCACGCGGCGCACGGAAGCCACCACTTCATCCATCGTCACGCCGGCCTGGCCCACCAGCTTCGAACCGCGCTCCACTTTCTCCACGGAGTCGCCGATCAGGGACTTGATCTCTTTCGCGGCGCCGGCGGAACGCTGGGCCAGGTTACGCACTTCGGACGCCACCACGGCGAAGCCGCGGCCCTGTTCACCGGCACGTGCTGCTTCCACCGCGGCGTTCAGCGCCAGGATGTTGGTCTGGAAGGCAATGCCGTCGATCACGCCGATGATGTCCACGATCTTGTTGGCGGACTCGTTGATCGAGCTCATGGTCTCAACCACTTGCGACACCACTGCACCACCCTTGCGCGCCACGTCGGAAGCGGAGGCGGCCAGCTGGTTGGCTTCGCGGGCATTGTCCGCGTTCTGCTTCACGGTGGAGGTCAGTTCTTCCATCGCGGAAGCGGTCTTCTCCAGCGAGGAGGCTTGCATTTCAGTACGGGACGACAGGTCGATATTGCCGGCAGCGATTTCGCGGGAAGCGGTGCCGATGGTTTCAGTGCCGGTGCGAACCTGGCCAACGATGCCCACCAGGCTGTTGCGCATTTCCTTCATTTCAACCAGCAGGGAATCCTTGTCGTTGGAAGCGGTGTCGATCTGCACCGACAGGTCACCGTTGGCGATCGAGCCGGCAATCGCTGCGGTGTAGTCAGGCTCGCCGCCCAGCTGCTTCAGCAGGCCGCGGGTGATCACCCAGGCTGCCAGCACGGACATCAGCACGGCCTCGGCGCCCATGATGATCATGAACAGGCGGGC
>DASWYX010000747.1:0-4935 GCA_036404755.1 Pseudoduganella sp. | reverse complement strand
CCAGGCGCCGCACGATTGCCGCCGCATGACGATTCCACGGAGCAATTAATTTGACAGCCTGACTGATTCCGGGTGAAATGAGGGCTGCTCTATCGGGAGAAATGCTCTTATGAATCAACGGATTAGCGGTTTGGCATTGGTGCTTGCAACGTTGGCAACGGCGCTGCCGGCGCAGGCGCAGTGGATGTGGGTGAACGAACGCGGCGTGAAACAGTTCTCGGACCAGCCGCCGCCGCCGTCCGTGCCGCCCAGCCGCATCCTCAAGGCGCCGCCGGGACAGATGGATTTGCGCAAGGAGCTGAATGCGCCGGCTGCCGATGCGGCGGCGCCTGCCGCTGCGGCAGCAGCGCCGGCTGCCGAATCGCCCGATGCGAAGGTCAAGGCCCGCCCTACTCTCGCCGAGCGCAACGCCGACTACAACAAGCGCCGCCTGGACACGACCGAGAAAGAGCAGAAAGCCGCCCAGGAAGCGCAGCAGGCCACCAGCAAGGCCGAGAACTGCAAGAAGACGCGCATCAACCTCGCCGCGCTCGAAAGCGGCCAGCGCATCATCGATATCGACGCCGGCGGCGAGCGTTCTTTTATCGACGACACCCAGCGCGCCCAGCGCATCAAGGATAACCGGGCCGCGCTGGCGCAAAACTGCCAGTAATCAGGGAACTCCGCCGCCACGGCGGTGGTCTTAATCTCCGTGAAGAGGCCAACGGGCATGGAGGCTGAGATGAACGGAGACGACCGCAACGCAACCCACGAGGCCCGCATCGGCAGGCTCGAAGTCAGCGTGGAATTCATCATCAAGCGACTGGATGACTTTGAGCGAAGAATGGAACAGGGGTTCCGGGACATGCGAACGGAAATGCGCTGGCTGGTCGGCTTCGCCGCGGGCACTCTGCTCGCCGTGCAACTCGCCACGCTGGCATTAGTGATGCGCGGCCAGCACCTGCTATGAAGATTTCTTCGCCCGTCGGCGGCGGGCATCCTTGGGATCGGCGATGAGGGGGCGATAGATTTCGATGCGGTCGCGGGCGCGCAGCACAGTGTCCAGCGTTTTCTTCTTGCCGTAGATGCCAACCGGCATGGTCACGAGATTGATTTCGGGCGCTTCCTGCAGGATACCGCTGATTTCGATGGCTTGGCCAATGGTTGTGCCCTCGTCCACTTCCAGCGCGTACAGAATCGGCACCGGCGACGGCGCGTAGCACAGGGTGATCTTGATGCGTTCAGCCATAGACCGTCTCGGCGCGCTTGCAGAACGAGTCGACCATGGAATTGGCGATCATGCCGAACACGGAACCAATCACCTGTTCCAGCAGCTTGCTGGAGAACTCATAGTGCAGGTCCAGCTCGACCTTGCAGGCATCCTCGCGCAGGGCCTTGAACGTCCACGTGCCGTCGAGCGCCTTGAAAGGACCGTCCACCAGCTTCATCTGGATCGTGGTATGCGGCGTATTCACGTTCGAGGTCGTGAAGTGCTGCTTGACGCCGTGGTAATTGATCCCCAGGCTGGCCACAATCGTATTCTCCCCTTTTTCGCGGATTTCAACGCCGCCACACCAGGGCAAAAATTTGGGATAATCCTCGACCTTTGCCACTAATTCAAACATTTGCTCGGCGCTATATCCCAGGAATACCGATTTGTGTACTACTGCCATTGAGTAACCGTTTGATATGATGTTGTCAAAGAACCGTAGTTTAACCGACCCGCGCATTTTTACACATGACCATTGCCGATAACCGCAAAGCCTTTCACGACTACTTCATCGAGGACCGCTACGAAGCGGGCATCGCGCTTGAAGGGTGGGAAGTGAAGGCCATCCGCGATGCGCGCGTCCAGATCAAGGAAGCCTACGTTACCATCCGCGATAACGAACTTTACCTGTTTGGCGCGCACATCAGCGCACTGCCGACAGCTTCCACCCATATCCACCCGCAAGCCGTGCGTACGCGCAAGCTTTTGCTGCACCGCCAGGAAATCGACAAGCTGATCGGCAAGGTCGAACGCGCGGGCTACACGCTCGTGCCGCTGAACCTCCACTTCAAGGGCGGGCGCGTCAAATGCGAGATCGGCCTGGCCAAGGGCAAGAAACAGCACGACAAGCGCGCTGCCGAGAAAGACCGCGATGCCAATCGCGAAGTTCAGTCGGCAATGAAGCAGCACCGCCGCTGATTTGTCCCCGTAGCATTCTCACCACGGAGTTTCCAAGCGGAAACCTGCGTGGTACACTTCGACGGCTTATTGAAAACCGTTTGAAGAGGGGAAACATGCTGACCAGAGCTGTATTTGCGTTGACGGCCGCCGCCGTGATGGCGGGCTGCGCCACACCGCACTCCCCGGTTCCGATCGCGTCCAATTTTCCGTCGTCGAAGCAGGAAAAACTGCAGGCGGCGGCGCACTGGGGCGTGATCGCCAACAGCATGTCCCAGCAGCTGATTTCGGAGCTGAAGAAAGGTCCTCAGCGCCCCTTCTACATTGCCGAACCGGCCCAGGCTTCGCCTTTCCAGCGTGCGCTGACCAGCCAGTTGATTTCGGCGATGGTGAACCGGGGCCAGGTCGTGTCCCGCTCGCCGGCCGGCGCGCTGCGCGTTGATCTGGACGTGCAGGCCTATACCTTCGCCCCGGGCCGTCCGCAAAGCCGCTATGCCGGCGTGCCGGCCGCCATCGGCACCGGCGTGTGGATGCTATCCGATATCGACCCGGGCTTCGCCGTTGCCGCCGCAGCCGCGGGCTTCGACGGCTACAACTGGTACAGTAGCCAGTACGCCGCCGGCGACACGCCGCAAACCGAATTGATCATCACCGCGTCCGTCAGCGACCAGTTCCGCTACTACGCACGCTCCACCAGCGCCTACTACGTGGCGGACAGCGACCGCGCCCTGTACGGCATCAAGGACGAAGCGCCGAAAGAGGTCCAGGTGACGAAGCTGTTCCAGGTACGAGGAGACCGCTGATGCGCAAGCTTGCCCTTGCCTGCCTGCTGCCGCTGCTGCTGGCCTCCTGCGCGTCCACGTCGCAAAAAGAGGAACCGAATTACGCGGCCGTCTCGTCCAACCAGTTCGTGGCTTCGAACTACAAGGCGGCGGACGCCCTGCTCCAGCAGCTTTCCGGCCGCCTGGTGGCGGACAAGCCGCTGATCATGGCGACCATCGTCAACATCGATTCGCTGGAGCAGACGTCCACCCTTGGCCGACTCGTCTCCGAACAGATTTCCACGCGCCTTGCACAGGGTGGCCTGAAGATGCTGGAGATGAAGCTGCGTAACAGCGTGTACCTGAAGCGCGGCCAGGGTGAGCTGATGCTGACGCGCGAAATCGGCGAGGTCGCGCAGAATCACAACGCGCAAGCCGTGGTGGTCGGCTCCTATGCCGAAACCAGCGACGCGGTCTTCATCAACGTGAAGGTCGTCCAGCCGCAGAACAACTTCGTGCTCGCCGGGCAGGACTTCGTGCTGGCCAAGGACACCGTCGTCCGCTCCATGCTGCTGCAGCGCTAAAATAGGCCCTGCAGGACATCCTGTTCTGCAGGAGGTGCCTATGAAACGCACGATCCCGGCATGGCTCGCCTGCGCTGCAGCCATGCTCTCGCTTCAGTCCACCGCATGCGCGCAGGCCTTGCAGCCTGCCCGCATTCCCGCCGGCGAGCGGGGTCAGATTCCTACGTCCACCAGCCCCGCCGGCACGCCACAGACGGCGGTGCTGGGCACCGCCAGCGGCCCAGGCATTTACGTGGTTCGCGCGAAATTCCCCGCCGGCCTGAAGATCCAGCCGCATTTCCATCCAGACGACCGCGTGGTGGTGGTCCTGTCAGGCACCGTCTACGTGGGCTACGGCGATCGGTTCGACGAAAGCCGCATGCTCGCCCTGCCCGTCGGCAGCACCTGGACCGAGCCTGCGGGGCAAGCGCACTACACCTGGGCCAAGGACGGCGAGGCCGTGATCCAGATCGTAGGCCACGGCCCGAGCGGCATCACGATGCTGCCGCAGAACTGAGCAGTTGCACGACGCGCGGCAGCACTTCCTGTGCGGCCGCTTCCAGCTTGAAGGCCAGCAGATCGTCGGCGCGGGTCTTGCCGGCGTTGACGGCGGCAATCGGCTTGCCGTCCTGCGCGGCCATGCGGCAGAATCGGTAGCCGGAGAAGACCATCAGCGAAGATCCTACGACGAGCAAGGCGTCCGCTTCGGCCATGTGCGCGAAGGCGGCTTCGGTGCGTGCCTTGGGTACGTTATCGCCAAAGAAGACAACGTCCGGCTGCAGCATGCCGCCGCAGGCTTCACAGGCCGGCACGTGGAAGTCTTCCAGCGAATCCGGTTCCAGCTGCGCATCGCCGTCCGGCAGCGGGCGCGCAAGCACGTTGACGAATTCGGGGTTGAGCGCTGTTAATCGGTCCTGCAGCGCGGCGCGTTCGATGCGCCTGCCGCATTCGAGGCAGACGACGTGGTGGATGTTGCCGTGCAGCTCGATGAGGTTTCGTGCGCCAGCGCGCTGGTGCAGGCCGTCCACATTCTGCGTGATCACGGCGGAGATATGTCCGCTGGCTTCCAGTTCGGCCAGGGCACGGTGTCCCTCATTTGGGTGCGCGCCGGAGAGCGTGGACCAGCCGACCATGCTGCGCGCCCAGTAGCGCCGGCGCACGGCTTCCGCGCGGCGAAACTCCGGGCCCTGGATAGGCGCGCGTCCGCGCCGGATGCCGTCCTTATCGCGATAGCCGGGGATGCCGGACGCAGTGCTCAGGCCCGCGCCCGTCAGCACCAGCACGCGCTGGTGACGGCGCAAAAATTCTACAAGCTGACTTTCCATGCCCGCTACATTAGCACTTCGCCGCGTTTCCTGCCTTGGGAACGCCACGCGCTTTGGCCCGCAGGGCTGTCGGGCGGATCATTGAACCGCCGTTGCTCGCGTTACGGTGCCGTGTCTTCGCACTGCGGATCAATGATCCG
>DASWYX010000746.1:0-1517 GCA_036404755.1 Pseudoduganella sp. | reverse complement strand
CCGCCGGCGCCGAAATCGACAGGCCTGCGACCAGCTTGCCGGAATCGTCCCGGATGCCCGCCGCCATGCAGCGCACGCCCAGTTCCAGCTCCTCGTTATCGCGCGCATAACCGCGCGCACGCACCAGGCTCAGCTCGCGTTCCAGGCGCGGCAAGTCGGTGATGGAATTCTTGTTGTGGCCGGCCAGCCCGGTGCGGGTGGCGTAGGCGCGGATGGCTTTCGGTTCATCGACCGACAGGAACAGCTTGCCGGTGGAAGTCAGGTGCAGCGGGCCGCGGCCGCCGATGGCGCGCACGACCTGCATGCCGGAGCGCTCGGAAAACGCGCGATCGATGTACACGATTTCATCGCCCTGACGCACGGACAGGTTGATGGTCTGCTGGGTCTTCTTGTGCAGCGAGCGCATGAAGTCCAGCGCCGCTTCGCGCACGGAGAGGCGGCTTTTCACCACATTGCCCAGCTCCAGCAAGCGCATGCCGAGGCGGTAGGTACCGGGCTCGATGCGGTCGACGAAGCGGGTCAGCACCAGATCGTTGAGGATGCGGTGGGCGGTGGATGGATGCAGGCCGGAGACTTTCGACAATTCCTTCAGGCTGACAGGGTCGGGATACTTGGCAAGGGCGTCCAGCAGGGCCACCATGCGCTCGATCACCTGGATGGTTGTCTTTTGTTCCGGGACAGGGACAGGTTCGATTTTCATGATGTGGTTGGTGCAGTGCAGTATGTCTACGCTATTTATACCATGATGTGAAAAAAATGGGAAATCTACTGTGCGCGTGCGGCTATAATGGCGCGTTGATTTACGAATGAACCGTTATCGCATGGAACAGCCAGTCAGCGAATTCAAGAGCAAAAGCGGCCTGAAACGCGTCCTCTCCGCCTTTTTCTACTCGGTGGACGGCTTCAAGTCCGCCTGGCGCAACGAGCATGCCTTCCGCCAGGAGCTGACCCTGTTCGTTCCCGCCGGCGTGGTGGCCATGCTGCTGCCGATCTCCGCGTTCGAGAAGCTGGCGCTGATCGCCGTGCTGATTTTCGTGCTGATCATCGAACTTATTAACTCGGCAATCGAGGCAGTGGTTGACCGCGTATCCCTCGAAAGACATCCTTTGTCCAAGAATGCCAAGGATTTCGGCAGCGCAGCAGTTTTGCTCAGCTGCGTGCTGGCCGGCGCCACCTGGGCGGTGGTGCTGTTCAACCGCTTCTGGTAAGCGCATATTACATCCCGGTATATAAAACTGAGAAAGTATTCGTTCGCAATCTAAACCTGGGCGGTTAATCTGGCATCTCCAAACATAAGGGGAATCCAGATGCTGTCCAAGAAACTGATTGCTGCCGCTGCACTTTTCGCCAGTGCCGCCCTTGCCCACGCGGCCGAAATTACGCTGCTGAACGTATCCTACGATCCCACCCGTGAGCTGTATGCGGATGTGAACACCGCCTTCGCCAAGGAGTGGAAGGCCAAGACCGGCGACGATGTGAAGATCAAGCAGTCGCACGGCGGCTCGGGCAAGCAGGCC
>DASWYX010000745.1:0-3305 GCA_036404755.1 Pseudoduganella sp. | reverse complement strand
CTCACCATCGGCCTGGGCAAGGACATCGTCGGCAACCCCGTGGTCGCCGACCTCGGCAAGATGCCGCACGTTCTGGTGGCCGGCACCACCGGCTCGGGCAAGTCGGTGGGCATCAACGCAATGATCCTGTCGCTGCTGTACAAGGCCGACCCGCATGATGTGCGCATGATCCTGATCGACCCGAAGATGCTGGAAATGTCCGTGTACGAGGGCATTCCGCACCTGCTGGCGCCGGTGGTGACCGATATGCGCCAGGCCGGCCATGCGCTGAACTGGGCGGTGAACGAGATGGAGCGCCGCTACAAGCTGATGTCCAAGCTGGGTGTGCGTAACCTGGCCGGCTACAACGCCAAGATTGCCGAAGCGGCCAAGCGCGAGGAAAAGATCCCGAATCCATTCTCGATTACGCCCGATTCGCCGGAACCGCTGGAAAAGCTGCCGACCATCGTCATCATCATCGACGAACTGGCCGACCTGATGATGGTCGTGGGCAAGAAGGTGGAAGAATTGATCGCCCGTATCGCACAGAAAGCCCGTGCCGCCGGCCTGCACTTGATTCTGGCGACTCAGCGCCCATCTGTAGACGTGATCACGGGCCTGATCAAGGCGAACATCCCGACGCGTATTGCCTTCCAGGTATCGTCCAAGATCGACTCGCGGACCATTTTGGACCAGATGGGCGCGGAAACCCTGCTGGGCATGGGCGACATGCTGTACATGCCGCCCGGCACCGGCCTGCCGATCCGCGTGCACGGCGCTTTCGTGTCGGACGATGAAGTGCACCGTGTGGTGAAGCACCTGAAGGCCCAGGGCGAACCGAATTATATCGATGGCATCCTCGAAGGCGGCACGCTGGAAGAGGGCGGCGACGGTGCGATGGCGGGTGGCGGCGGCGAGGGCGGCGGCGAAGCCGATCCGATGTACGACCAGGCCGTGCAGGTGGTGCTCAAGCACCGCAAGGCCTCGATCTCGCTGGTGCAGCGCCATCTGCGTATCGGCTACAACCGCGCGGCGCGCCTGCTGGAGCAAATGGAACAGAGCGGCGTGGTGTCGGCCATGCAGTCGAACGGCAACCGCGAAATCATCGCGCCGACGGCGTCCGCCGAATAAGGATTTATATGATACTGAAAATTGTTGCGGCCCTGGCCGCGGGCCTGTTCATTGCAGGCAGCGCCGGCGCGGCAGCGCTGGACCAGTTCAAGACTTTCGTCGCCTCGACCAAGTCGGCGCGCGGCGATTTCACGCAAAAGCTGATCAAGAACGTGGACGGCAAGGAAAAGGTGTCCCAGCCGGCTTCCGGCACCTTCCTGTTCGCGCGTCCCGGTAAATTCATCTGGACTTACCAGAAGCCCTACGAACAGGTGCTGCAGGCCGACGGCGACCAGCTCTACGTCTACGACAAGGACCTGAACCAGGTCACCGTCAAGAAGCTGGGTGACGCGCTGGGTTCCTCGCCGGCCGCCATCCTGTTCGGCAGCAATGACCTGGAAAAGAACTTCACCCTGTCCGACGCCGGCGCCCGCGACGGCCTGGAATGGCTGAAAGCAGTGCCCAAGACCAGGGACACCAGCTTCGAGCAAATCCTGATCGGCCTGAAAAACGGCGCCCCGGAAGCGATGGAGCTGAAGGACAATTTCGGCCAGACTTCGGTGCTCGCCTTCAAGAAGTTTGAAAAAAATCCAGCACTGAACGCCACCTCTTTTAAATTCGTCATGCCGAAGGGCGCAGACGTCATCAATAATTGAGGTCATGGCCGACCTTTTTTCCAATGAACCACGCCTGCCACTGGCCGAAGCGCTCCGTCCGAAGACACTGGACGAGGTGATCGGCCAGCAGCACCTGCTGGGCGAAGGCAAGCCCCTGCGCCTGGCTTTCCAGGCCGGCAAGCCGCATTCGATGATCCTGTGGGGCCCGCCGGGCGTGGGCAAGACCACGCTTGCGCGCCTGACCGCCAACGCCTTCGACGCTTCCTTCATCGCTCTTTCCGCCGTGTTCGCGGGCGTAAAGGATATCCGCGCAGCGATGGACCAGTCGCAGCAAACGCTGGACCAGTATGGCAAGCACACCATCCTGTTCGTCGACGAAATCCACCGCTTCAACAAGGCGCAGCAGGATGCGCTGCTGCCTTTCGTCGAATCGGGACTGGTGACCTTTATCGGCGCCACCACCGAGAACCCGAGCTTCGAGGTCAATTCGGCGTTGCTGTCGCGCGCCCAGGTCTATGTGCTGAAGTCCCTGAGCGACGAGGAAATGCGCCAGCTGCTGGCGAAGGCGCAAAAGGCCGCGCTGCCGGAGCTGGAGTTCGAGGACGTGGCCGTCGATACCCTGATCGGCTTTGCCGACGGCGATGCGCGCCGTTTCCTCAACCTGCTGGAGCAGGCCGATACGGCCGCGCGCTCGGCGCGCGTGAAGAGGATCGACGCCAAATTCGTCGAAAACGCGATGACGCTGAATGCGCGCCGCTTCGACAAGGGCGGCGACAACTTCTATGACCAGATCTCGGCCCTGCACAAGTCCGTGCGCGGCTCGAATCCGGATGCGGCGCTGTACTGGTTCTGCCGCATGATCGATGGCGGCGCCGACCCGCGCTACCTGGCCCGCCGCATCGTGCGCATGGCCTGGGAAGTCATCGGCCTGGCCGATCCGCGCGCGCTGCCGCTGGCCAACGATGCCGCCGCCACCTATGAGCGCCTGGGCTCACCGGAAGGCGAACTGGCGCTGGGGCAGGCCGTGATCTACCTCGCCGTCGCGGCCAAGAGCAACGCCGGCTACAACGCCTTCAATGCCGCCATGGCTTACGTGAAGCGCGACAAGTCGCGCGAGGTGCCAGTCCACCTGCGCAATGCGCCGACCAAGTTGATGAAGGAACTGGGCTACGGCCACGAATACCGCTACGCCCACGACGAGCCGCACGCCTACGCGGCCGGCGAAACCTATCTGCCGGACGGCATGGCCGAACCGGGCTGGTACCAGCCCGTCCCGCGCGGCCTCGAATCCAAGATCTCCGAAAAACTCGCCTTCCTGCGCAAGCTGGATGAAGACGCCGGCAAGACCTGAGACGGTCAGGCCGCCAACCCGGCGGGCGGATGGCCGAACAGCCGCTTGAATTCGCGGCTGAACTGCGAGGCGCTGGCATAGCCCACTTCATAAGCGGCCTGGCTCACTGCAGTTCCCGTGGCGATCAGTTCGCGCGCCTTGTGCAGGCGCGTGCACTTCAGGTACTGCATGGGCGAATGCCCCGTCACAGCACGGAAAGCGTGGTGGAAGGCCGAGAGACTCATTGCCGCCTCGCGCGCCAGGGTGGC
>DASWYX010000744.1:0-4918 GCA_036404755.1 Pseudoduganella sp. | reverse complement strand
GGTAAACGGCCGACAGACTCAGGCCGGGCAACTGCCAGTCGTCCAGTGCGGTCACCACGGCGCCCGATTTCAACTCCGGCGAAAAGGCCCATTCAGAGGCCACCGCCAGACCCATGTCGGCAAAGACGGCCGCGCGCAGGCCTTCGGTGGCGGTGATCTTCACGCGGCCCGGCAGGCGAACGGAAACGTCGGTGGTGTCCTTGCGGAAGACCCAGTTCTCGCCGCTGTCGCCGCGGGCGTAGATCAGCGCCTTGTGCGCCAGCAGGTCGGCTGGCGTCTGCGGTACGCCGTAGCGCTCGAAGTAGGCGGGCGTAGCGAGAACGAGGCGGCGCGCCTGGCCGATTTTACGGGCGGTCATGTTGGAGTCCGCGAGGTTGCCCATGCGGAGGGCGAGGTCAATGCCTTCTTCAACCAGGTCGATGTTGCGGTCGTCCAGCACCAGTTCCAGGTCGAGTTCGGGATGCTGCTCAAGAAATTCCGGCAGGCGCGGCACGATGTGCAGGCGTGCAAAACACACGGCGGCCGATACGCGCAGCTTGCCCGTCAAACCGGAGGCGGTGCCGCGCGCAGCCAGTACCGCCTCTTCGGTTTCTTCCATGGCGCGCTTGGCGCGCTGGTAGAAACTGGCGCCCGCCTCGGTCGGCGTTTGCGCGCGGGTGGTGCGTAACAGCAGCTTGACGCCGAGCCATTCCTCCAGCTGGGCGATGGCCTTGGAGACGGCAGGCTGGCCAATGTTGAAATGGCGCGCCGTGGCGGAAAACGATCCCGTATCGACCGCTCGGATGAAAATTTCGATGGCGGACAGACGGTCCATCATGTGCTCCTGGTGTGGGTGAGTCTTCAAATTCTAGCGTGAATCGGATCAATGCAAGGGAGTCGATTATGTCAACGATGGATTCAGGCGCCGACGCCGACGCGGACCTGGCGACAGTGGCCGCTTCGGCGGCAGCGCCTGGCGCTTTGAAGGCCGGGATGCAGGCGCCGCTATTCGTGCTGCCAGACAGCGCCGGGCAGGCAGTCTCGTTGGAGAAGCTGCTGCGGGAAGGTCCGGTGCTGCTGCACTTTTATCGCGGCGCCTGGTGCACCTACGGCGAACAAAGCCTGGCCGACTTCGGCGCAACCTACGAGGAGGTGGCGGCAATGGGGGCGCAGGCCCTGGCCATCAGCCCCGATCGCCGCGCCGGGCAGCCAGCGCCGCTCCGGCCCGTGCCTGACCTGTACGACGAAGGCTTGCGGGTCGCGCGCAGCTATGGCCTGGTGTTCCCGTTGCCTGAGCGCCTGCAGGCGCGTTACCGTGAGCTGGGCTATGCGCCGGGCGAGGGGAGTCACTGGCTGGCGCCGCTGCCCGCCGTCTACCTGCTCGACCGCGATGGCATGGTCGTGCTGGCGCTGCTGGAACTGAACTATCGTAATCGCTTTAATCCGGAGCCGCTACTGCATGCCTTGCGCGCCATCCAGTCGCGGCGCACGACGCGGCCACGCCTGTTCTGAGGCACATATCGAACGTTTTTTATCGGAGAATAATAATGGGCACTGCTGCCTTACAGGCGATGCCACCGCTGGCTACTGAAACTGATTCGCTGAACGCTTACCTGAGCACCCGCCGGCGCACCGAGTCCCTGGTCGAGTCTCTGGACGCGGAGGACCTCGTTGTGCAATCGATGCCGGACGCCAGCCCGGCAAAATGGCACCTGGCGCACACGAGCTGGTTCTTTGAAACCTTCCTGCTGCAGCCGCGCGCAGGGTACCGGGTTTTTGATCCGGCTTATGGCTACCTGTTCAATTCTTATTACGAAGCGCTCGGGCCGCGCCAGCCGCGCCCGCAGCGTGGGCTGCTGACGCGGCCTGGCCTGCACGAAGTGCTGGCCTACCGCCGTCACGTCGACGCCGGCATGCAGGACTTGCTGCGCGAAGAACTGGACGAAAGCCAGCGCGCGCTGGTCCAACTCGGACTGGCGCATGAAGAACAGCACCAGGAATTGCTGCAGATGGATTTGCTTAACCTGTTCAGCCTCTCGCCGCTGTATCCTGCCATTGCCCCCGACTCGGCCGGCGATGCGGCCGGCCGCCGCGCGGCCTTCCGCCCGCTGGCGGGGCAGCAAATCGAACTGGGCGCGCCGGACGGCGCTTTTGCTTTCGACAATGAGCGTCCGCGCCACCGCGTGTTGCTGCAGGATTTCGAGATAGCCGACCGCCTGGTTACGAATGGCGAATGGCTGGCCTTCATGGCCGACGGCGGTTATGAGACGCCTTCGCTATGGCTGGCCGATGGCTGGGCCCAGGTACAGCAGCAGCAATGGCGCGCGCCCCTGTACTGGCAGCTGGATGGGCAGGGCTGGCAGCGCATGACCCTGGGAGGCCTGCGTCCGGTGCATCCAGACGAGCCGTTGGTGCACGTCAGCTATTACGAAGCATCCGCCTTCGCGCTGTGGGCCGGTGCGCGTTTGCCGACCGAAGCCGAGTGGGAGGCTGCCGCCGGCGCCGGTCTGCTGGAGCAGGTGGACGACGTAGCCTGGCAATGGACCCGGAGCGCCTACAGCCCCTATCCGGGCTTCCGCGCCGAGCGCAGCGCAGTGGGCGAATACAACGGCAAGTTCATGGTCAACCAGCTGGTGCTGCGGGGTGGCGCCAGCGTCACTCCGCGTGGCCATGCTCGTCCAAGCTACCGCAATTTTTACCGCGCCGAACAGCGCTGGATGTTTGCCGGCGTTCGCCTGGCGCGTGACCCGCTTCCAGCCGGTCAGGCCGGCTGGCCGGTCGAGTTTGCTGCGGATGTGCGCGCCGGCCTGTCGGCGAAGCGCAAGTCTCTGTCGCCCAAGTACTTCTACGATGCCGCTGGCTCGGAGCTATTCGAGGCAATTTGCCTGACGCCCGAGTACTATCCGACCCGCGCCGAAAGCGCGCTGCTGCGCGGGATCGCGCCGGAACTGGCGGCGGCAATTCCAGCGGGCGCCGTGCTGGTCGAATTCGGCAGCGGCGCCAGCGACAAGACCCGCGTGCTGCTGGACGCTGCACCGCAGATCGCAGCCTACGTTCCGATCGACATCAGCGACGACGCGCTCAATAAGGCGGCGGCGAGCCTGCGTGCCGGCTATCCCGCGCTGCAGGTGGCGCCGCTGGCCGGCGACTTCACCGCCACCCTGGAGTTGCCGGAGACCGTGGCTGCGCTGCCCAAGGTGGGCTTCTTCCCCGGTTCGACCATCGGCAACTTTACGCCGGAAGAAGCGGTACAATTTTTGCGGGCAGCGCGCCGGCTGCTGGGTGAGGAAGCGCTTTTCATCGTCGGCGCCGATGTGGTGAAGGACGAGGCCACGCTGCTGGCGGCCTATGACGACGCCGCAGGCGTGACGGCGCGCTTCAACAAGAATCTGCTGCTGCGGATTAACCGCGAACTGGGAGGGGATTTCGATTCCGCGCTGTTCGACCACGAGGCGCGCTGGAACGTGCAGGCGCAGCGCATGGAGATGCACCTGGTGAGCCGGGTGGACCAGATCGTCAACGCGGCCGGCCACTCCTACGCCTTCAAGGCGGGCGAGAGCCTGCACACGGAAAATTCGCACAAGTTCACACCCGAGTCGTTTGCCGCACTGGCGGCGCAGGCGGGTTGGCAGATCGCCAGTCAGTGGATCAGCAGCGCCCCGCAATTTGCGATTTTTGGATTAAGTCAAGGAGCCAAAGCATGAACAAGACCGTCAAAATCCCTGGACCCGACCACCCCATCACCATCACGCCGATGCCTGTCGGCCAGTGCGTGGAGGTGAAGCTGGGCGACACCATCATCGCCAGCAGCAGCGACGCGCTGGTGCTGAAGGAGGCCGCGTATCCGGCCGTCTACTACATTCCGCGCAAGGATGTGGCGATGGCGCTGTTGCAGCGTACCGGCCATGCCACCTATTGCCCCTACAAGGGCGACTGCGCCTACTACAGTATCCCGTCAGGCGGTGAACGCTCGGTCAATGCGGTGTGGACCTACGAGGCGCCTTATGCAGCGGTAGGCGCCATCAAGGATTACCTGGCCTTTTATCCGGACCGCGTCGATTCCATAACCGTTAGCTGAAACCGGGCGGGTGCCGCGGCATGGGCGGCCGTTTGGCGTCCAGGGCGGGAGGGCAGCCCACGAGATAATCAGGGGCGGTGGGCGTTCACGAAGGCCAGGCATTCCGCGAAGGAGTGCAGCACGATGTCGACGTCTGCCTTGATCCCGCTTTGCCCTGGTGCGACGTCATCGCCCGGCAGGCGGATGGCGGCAAGCAGCGCATGGGGTGCAAGGTCTCTGAGGGCGTGGATGGCTGCGCGCCATTCCCCGGTCGCATCGGCAAGAGGGCAGGGAATGAAGATTGTCGACACCAGTTCGGCCTTGTCGGTGTCCTGCGCCGCGAGAGGCAAGGGCAATGCGACGCTGCGGGCGTCCCGTCCCTCCTCGCGCAGGGCAAGGGCGAGCAGTTCACTCACGAGTTCATCGCGCTCAGTGGACAGGCCGGCACACAGAACGATCGAGCGCCGCGGCACGTCCAGTGGGCCCTGCCATTGCCCGAGCCGGGATTCGCGCACCTGCCGAAGGTGGGCGCCGATGTTGGTATAAAGCAGGGGCACGCGGCGGCGCCCTGGGGCGCGCGCCTCTCGCGGGACCAGGGCTTCGGCGATTTCTGCGACCGTGTGACGCAACTGTTGCTGCTGGTGCGCGTCGATCACGCCCAGGCGCAATTCGGTCGCGGCCAGCGCCAGGCCGGGCAGCAACGTGTGGTCGCAATAACGGGCGAAGCCGTCACGGCGCAGGTATCGGCGCGCACCTCTGAGGATGGCATTGATATCCCCGGACAAGGCGCGCTGGAAGAAGCGCTGGGCGGCCGGTACGTCGTGGACTTCGCCCAGCATGGTGGACAGGAACTCGAGCGCCGCCACGTAGCGTCCCGCGACA
>DASWYX010000743.1:0-2808 GCA_036404755.1 Pseudoduganella sp. | reverse complement strand
CAGCAGATCCGCTTCCGGCTTCGGCTCGCGGTAGAACAGCATGCACGCGTCGGCCAGCTCGTTGATGGTATTGGTGCGGTCCTTCAGCAGCGCCAGCACCAGCGGCAGCTCGGGCGCGCCCTCCAGCTTGCCGCCGTCGGCGATCAGCTTGGGCTTGACCAGCTCGGCCAGGCGGGCGTTGTCGGCCTGCTTGATCCAGTAGTTGTTCAGCCAAGCCAGCTTTTCGTAGTTGAACTGGGCGGCGGACGCGGTCAGGCTCTCCAGGTTGAACCATTCGCAGAACTGCTGCATGGAGAAGATTTCATCGTCGCCGTGCGACCAGCCCAGGCGAGCCAGGTAATTCAGCATCGCTTCCGGCAGATAGCCCTGGGCCGGGTATTCCATCACGCTGACGGCGCCGTGGCGCTTGGACAGCTTCTGGCCGTCCGAGCCGAGGATCATCGGCAGATGGCCGTATTCCGGCAGCGGCGCACCGATCGCGCGCAGGATGTTGATCTGGCGCGGCGTGTTGTTGACGTGGTCGTCGCCGCGCAGCACGTGAGTGATCTTCATGTCCCAGTCGTCGACCGCCACGCAGAAGTTGTAGGTCGGCGTGCCGTCCGGACGGGCGATCACCAGGTCATCCAGCTCCTTGTTGGAGATGGTGATGGTGCCCTTGACCACGTCGTTCCAGGTCACGTCGCCATCCAGCGGATTCTTGAAGCGCACCACGGGCTTGCGGTCGGCCGGCACCGGCGGCAGGGTTTTGCCCTCTTCCGGACGCCAGGTGCCGTCGTAGCGCGGCTTCTCGCCGGCGGCGGTGGCGCGGTCGCGCATGGCCTGCACTTCTTCCGGCGACGAGTAGCAGTAATAAGCGGTGCCGGCGGCCAGCATCTGCGCGATCACTTCGCGGTAGCGGTCCATGCGCTGCATCTGGTAGAACGGGCCTTCGTCGTGGTCCAGGCCGAGCCACTTCATGCCGTCCAGGATGGCCTGCACGGCTTCCGGGGTCGAACGTTCCAGGTCGGTATCCTCGATGCGCAGCACGAAGGTGCCGCCAAAGTGACGGGCATAGGCCCAGGAATACAGCGCCGTGCGGGCGCCGCCCACGTGCAGGAAGCCGGTCGGGCTGGGTGCGAATCGGGTACGTACTGGAGTGGCTGGTGCGGTCATTTCGGTCGGAAAGCGAAGATGTAAAGGCAGATATTTTACCTGCAAAGCCCTTATACTCGAACCGGACGATAAAAATGGAGACGACCTTGCGACCTTCGACTTGCCTCTTTGCCGCCACCGGCCTGCTGGCCACCCTCCCCGCCTTCGCCCAGGACAGCCGCCTCGCCGTCGAGCAGGGATTGCTGCCCGCCGTCGCGCTCCAAGGCACTGCGCCGGTGAAGCGCAAGCTGGCCGACGAGATGGCGCGGCTGGGCGTGCCCGGCGTGAGCATCGCGGTGATCCACGGCGGCGGCATCGAATGGGCCAAGGGCTATGGCGTGGTGACGCCGGGCGGCGCGCCGGTCACGGCGGGTACGCTGTTCCAGGCCGCGTCCATCAGCAAGCCGGTGACGGCGATGGCAGCGCTGAACATGGTCGAGCGAGGCCAGTTCGCGCTGGACCAGGACATCAACAGCTACAGCTCGCGCTGGAAGCTGCCCAATAATGACCCGAGCGGCACGCCGGCCACGCTGCGCCAGCTGCTGTCCCATACCGCTGGCACCACGGTGCACGGCTTTCCCGGCTACGAGGCCGGCAAGCCGGTGCCGACGCTGGTGCAGCTGCTGAACGGTGCGGCGCCGTCCAACACGCGCGGCGTGCATGTCAGCACCCGCCCCGGCAGCACGTGGCGCTATTCGGGCGGCGGCTACGAAGTGGTGCAGTACATGATGCAGGAGCGCGGCAAGGCCGACTTCGCGGCGCTGATGCAGGAAACGGTGCTGCAGCCGGTCGGTATGCAGGACAGCACCTATGCCCAGCCGCTGCCGCCCGCCCTGCTGGCGCGCGCCGCCCTGCCGCATGACAGCCAGGGCAAGCCGCTCACCGGCGGACCGCACATCTATCCGGAGCAGGCGGCGGCCGGCCTGTGGACCACGCCGAGCGACCTGGCGCGCTTCGCGATCGAGCTGCGGCAGTCGGCGGCGGGACAGTCGAACAAGGTGCTGTCGCAGTCGATGACGCAGCTGATGCTGTCGCCCGTGAGGGCCAACTTCGGCCTCGGCCTGCAGGTCGAGGGGGAAGGCCAGACGCAGACTTTCAGCCACGGCGGCTCCAATGCCGGCTACCGGACTACGATGGTGGCCTATACGGAACGCGGCGACGGCGTCGTGGTGATGACCAATGGCGACCGTGGCGACGAGCTGGCGGGCGAAGTGGTGCGCGCGGTGGCAGCCGCGCATAACTGGCCGACGCAGCGCATGAAGGAGAAGCGCGCCGTGGCGCCCAGCGCGGCCAAGCTGGCGGCGATGCCGGGCAAGTATTCGAGCGCGGCGGGCGATTTCACGATCATCCGCGAGGGGGACGGGCTGGTCGTGGAGCTGCCGGATGGGCAGCGCGAGCCCTTGTACGCAGGCGCTGGCGAGACGTGGTTTATCCTGTCGCGCGATAACGAGTTGCGCTTTGACGGCGCGGGCAAGGGACGGCTGGTCGCGCCGTGGGGCGAGATCCCGTTCGCGCGCGCCAAATAAGTTTCGCGCTGCGGGCCAAGCCCGCGGCAGATTACTTGACCGTAACGTTGATCGTCTTGCTGAGCCCCTGGCCGTAGGACTGGTGCGCCCCATTGGCGAACTGCATGGTCAGCTTATATTTGCCCGGCGGGAGTTTCACTTCCGTCTCGGT
>DASWYX010000742.1:0-4009 GCA_036404755.1 Pseudoduganella sp. | reverse complement strand
ACGTCTAATGCATGGGTGCTGCTGTACCGGGCCCGCCTGCGCCTGCGCGAATGCCTTGACCTGAACTGGTTTGCCACACGATGAAAGATGGCCTGAAACCCACCTGCCGCGAGGTGCACCGCCTCGTTTCCGAGGGCATGGACCGCGAACTGAGCTTCGTGGAACGCACGCGCATGCGCCTGCACCTCGTGGTGTGCGACGCCTGCACCCGTTTCAATGGCCAAATGGAGCTGCTGCGCAAAGCGATGCGCGGCTTCCCGCCGGACGGAGGCACGAAATGAGCACATGCGAGCGCTGCGGCGCCGAATTCCACTGCGCGATGGCGGATGCGCCGCCAGGGCAGAAACCGACCGGAGCGCCGGGCGAAACGCCGTGCTGGTGCACGTTCGAGCCGCCCGCCGTCGCCGTGCCGGAGGTTGCCGGCACGTCCGCAGCGGCGGCCGTGGGCTGCTGGTGCCCCGCCTGCCTGCGCGCGCATATCGCCAGCCTGAAAGCTTCCTGATGCCCTCCAATACAGAAATGGTGGGCTATGTCGCCGCCTTTTGCACCACCTTTGCCTTTGTCCCGCAGGTACTGCTGGTCTGGCGCCAGCGTCACGCCGAGGGCATCTCGACCGGCATGTACCTGATCTTCTGCACTGGCGTGCTGCTGTGGTTCCTGTACGGACTGGCAAGCGTGGACTGGCCGATCATCCTGGCCAACGGCATCACGTTTGTGCTTGCGGTCTGTGTGCTCGTGATGAAATGGCTGTTTGAGCGTTCGCGCTGATGGTGCTGAAGAAGCGCATCATTTCGCGGCTCGCATCGGGCCCGCGCGCGTCCGTATAACTGCCCGCTTCGCTGCCGCCGGACCATGCATGGCCGGCGCCGTGGATCACCCAGTGCTCGCCCAGCGGCGAGCCATCTTCCAGCCAGTGCGCCGTCAGCGTGAACTCGTGGCCGTCGGGCACGCGGCCGGCAAGCCGCGCCGGATTCGCGCTGCCGCCGCGCGGGTGGCTGCGCAAGCCTTGCGCGATCAGCTCTTCGCCATTCACAGGATGCACGGTGCGGTCCTGGTCGCCGTGGAAGACGATGATGGGCTGGCCCGCGCTGTTGGGCAGGCGCGCACTGGTGGCGCCGCGCCGCATGGCCGTCAGGGCGGAGGGCAGGTCAGCGGCAGACGCATAAGGCAGGCCGGAATGCACGCCCACGGCGGAAAAGATTTCCGGATACAGCGTGCCGACGATGATGGCCATGGCGCCGCCTGCCGACAGGCCCGCCACATAAACCTGGTCGTGCATCACCGGATAGCGCGCCATGACCAGGCGCGCGATGCCGGCAATGATGGACGGCTCGCCCTGGCCGCGTTTCTGGTCCAGGGCGTTGAACCAGTTCCAGCAACGCGACTGGTTGGCGCTTTTCGACTGCGCGGGATAAACCACGAAACAGCGCCGCTCTTCGGCCACGGCATTCATCTGGGTGCCGGCGGCGAAATCGTCGGGGTCCTGGGTACAGCCGTGCAGCATCACCAGCAGCGGCATGGGCTGGCCGGTAAAGGTGCTGGGGATGTACAGCTTGTAACTGCGGGCGCCCGCTTCGTTGCGGAATTCACCGCTGATGAATTGCGCTTTTCCGGGCACTGGATCGGCGCCGAAAAACAACTCGCTCGCTCTTTTGCGAACACGGGAAAACCATTGATGGTCGAGCTTCATGATGCACCTCGGAGTCAGATTGAAACAGTGTTGCTCTTGTCCGCATCTCCTCGGCCCTCCGGTGGCTTACTGCTTGCCATCTGTTTGAGTCAGTATAGCAAGAATGGCTTTTCTGTTAAGTCAGCGAATTTGCCGCACTGCGATAGAATACGGCTTGACTATCCAACTCCACCGTGTATGAGTACTGATCTGCCGCCTGGCGCGCCCGAGCTGGCCACGCCGGTGCCTTCCCCCTGTATCAGCCTGTGCAAGATGAACCGCGACACCGGTTTTTGCGAAGGCTGCCTGCGCACCATCGAGGAAATCGTCGCATGGTCGGGGGCGGACGACGCCTATAAGCGCGCGGTATGGGCTGAAATCCGCCGTCGCGAGCAATTGATCGACTTCGAGTAATGACCAATCTTCCTTCCTCCATCCAGGTGTTCGAACGTGGGTGGCTGTCCGCCAACAATGTGCTGCTCATCGGCCGCCACGATACGGCCCTGATCGACAGCGGCTACTACACGCACCGCGACCAGACGCTGGCGCTGGTGCGCCACGGCCTGCGCGGCCGCCGCCTGGATCGCCTGTACACCACGCACCTGCATTCGGATCACTGCGGCGGCAACGCCGTGCTGCAGGCGCATTTCGGATGTAATACCTTTGTTCCCGCGGCGGAGGAGGAAAAGGTGCGGCGCTGGGATGAGGATGCGCTGTCCTTCAAGGCCACCGGCCAGCAGTGCGAGCGCTTCACCATCGATGGCGTGATCACGCCGGGCGAGACACTGACCCTGGGCGACCTGGAGTGGCAGGTGCTCGGCGCGCCGGGCCACCATGCGCATTCGGTGATCTTTTACTGCCCGCAGGAGAAGGTGCTGGTGTCGGCGGACGCGCTGTGGTGGAATGGCTTCGGCGTGATTTTCCCCGAGCTGGAAGGCGAGGAGGGCTTTGCCGAGGCGGGCGCCACGCTGGACCTGATTGCGGGGCTGGATGTGCGCGTGGTGATTCCGGGCCATGGCGCCGTGTTCGAGGATGTGGGGCCGGCTTTGCAGCGCGCACGGCGGCGGCTGGACTTCTTGTCCGGCGATCCGAAACGCAATGCGGAATATGCGGTGAAGGTGCTGCTCAAGTTCCTGCTGCTGGAGCGGCAGCGGATTCCCGTGGCGGATGTGGCGTCGATTCTCGGTTCGATGCCGGTGATTGCGGAATCGAGTCGCCGGCATTTGCATATGTCGAACGACGAGCTGGCCGCGTGGGCGGTGAAGCACCTGGTGCGTGCGTGCACTGCGCGCATCGATGGCGAGTTCCTGCTGAACGACGGCTAACAGACGGCGGATCAATGATCCGCCCTACGCAGTGCAGTCATCCTCGCGGCGCGTCAGGTGGGCCGTTAAATTCACACGGCGCGACAGATAGGGCCATTTACGGGGCGCCTGATCTGCCGAGGTGCGTAGGGCGGATCATTGATCCGCCGTGCATGCGCCGCCGCCAACACAAACCGCGGCAAGGGCATATAATAGTACGATCGTTCACTTCCGGAGTGCCGCCATGTCCCTGCCTGCCGTACTGCAGAACCTAACCCTCCCCGTCATCGCCTCCCCCATGTTCATTGCCAGCGGCCCGGCGCTGGTGGCGGCGCAGTGCAAGGCGGGCATCGTGGGTTCCTTCCCCGCGCTGAACGCGCGCCCGAAAGAGCTGCTGGACAGCTGGCTCACCGAGCTGCAGTCAGAGCTGGCGGCCTTCGCCCAGGCCAATCCGGACAAGCGCGTCGGCCCCATCGCCGTGAACCAGATCGTGCACCACTCGAACGACCGGCTGGAGCATGACGTGGACGTCTGCGTGAAGCACCAGGTGCCGATCATCATTTCCTCGCTGCGCGCACCGCCGCGCGAGATGCTGGACGCCATCCAATCCTACGGTGGCATCGTGCTGCACGACGTGATCAATATCCGCCATGCGCAGAAGGCGCTGGAAGCGGGCGTCGATGGGCTGATCCTCGTTGCCAGCGGCGCCGGCGGCCATGCGGGCACGCTGTCGCCATTCGCGCTGGTGGGCGAAGTGCGCAAGTTCTTCAAGGGCCCGATTGCGCTCTCCGGCTCGATCGCCACCGGCGACGCCATCCTGGCCGCGCAGGCGATGGGGGCGGACTTCGCCTATATCGGCTCGCGCTGGCTCGCCACGAAAGAGTCGAACGTCACCGACACCTACCGCGAAGCCATCCTCTCATCGTCGGCCTCGGACATCGTCTACACCAACCTGTTCACCGGCGTGCATGGCAACTACCTTAAAAAGTCCATTGTGGCTGCAGGCCTCGACCCCGAAGACTTGCCGCAATCGGAC
>DASWYX010000741.1:0-5889 GCA_036404755.1 Pseudoduganella sp. | reverse complement strand
GGCGCCATAGCCGAAGCAACGGGCGAAACCATGCATGCCGGCGCCAGCCCCGTGGTGCCGCTGCTCGAGAATTACGACCTGCCGCCAGCCGGTTCCGCTGTCGATGTGATGGTCGACCACCTGAAAGTGCTGGCCGAGAAGGAACCGGAACGCGTGGCCGAAGTCGTCAAACAATGGATGCAGAAAAATGGCAGATCTCAACACTAATCCCGAGAACCTGGACGTCGACAATGGCCTGAGCCCGGTCGAACAGGCCGCCATCGTGCTGCTGTCGATCGGCGAGGAAGGCGCGGCCGCCGTGCTGCGCTGCCTGTCGCGCGAAGAACTGCTGGAAGTGACCCAAGTCATGTCGCGCATGAGCGGCATCAAGGTCGAGCAGGTCAAGCACGCCATGCAAACCTTCTTCGACGATTACCGCCAGCAGTCCGGCGTGCATGGCGCCTCGCGCTCCTACCTGAAGCGCTCGCTGGACCTGGCGCTGGGCGGCGATATCGCGAACAGCGTGTTGAACAGCATCTACGGCGACGAACTGCGTCCCAAGATGGCGCGCCTGCAGTGGGCCTCGCCGAAGTGGCTGGCCGACTACATCGCCAACGAACACGTGCAGATGCAGGCGGTCTTCCTGGCCTTCCTGCCGCCGACGCTGGCCGGCCAGATCCTGGACGCGCTGCCGCTTGATGGCCGCGACCTGATCCTGCTGAACATGGCGCGCCTGGACGAGATCGACCGCGACCTGTTGATCGAACTCGATGAGCTGGTGGGCCGTTGCCTGTCGTCCTTCGACTCGCAAAGCACCAGCGTGGAAGGCGTGCGCCAGGTGGCCGAGATCCTGAACCGCCTGCCGGGCAACCGCGCGCAAATCGTCGAACTGCTGCGCGCCCATGATCCGGAAGTGGTGGCGCAGATCGAGCTGTCGATGTACGACTTCCTCATCCTCTCGACCCAGACCGAAGTCACCCTCACCCGCATCATCGAGGAAGTGCCGCTGGAGATGTGGGCGATTGCACTGAAGGGCGCCGAGATGTCGATCCGCGACGCGGTACTGAAGACGATGCCGAAGCGCCAGGCGCAGGCGTTCGAGGACATGATGCGACGCGCCGGCCCGGTGCCGATGTCGCGCATCGAATCGACGCGCAGCGAGATCATGGCCACCGTCAAGGCGCTGGCCGACGCGGGCGAGGTCGAAGTGCAGCTGTTCGCCGAAACGGTGGTCGAGTAATGAAGCAATTCCGCCCCTACCGCTTCCCGCCGCTGTCGCAGTTCGTGCCGCCGGCCGGAAGAGTCAACGGCTCGGGCAATGCCGCGGCCGATGCCGCGCAGTGGCAGGCTTCGCTGTCCGAAGGCTTCGAGCAGGGCCAGCGCGACGGCTATGAAATCGGCCTGCAGCGCGGCCAGGAAGACGGCTTTGAAGCGGGCCGCACGGCCGGCTTCGAGCAGGGCCGCGAGGAAGGCCGCCAGGAAACCCTGGTGGGCTTCGACCAGCTCGCGCGTCCCGTCGATGCGATGCTGAAAAGCCTGAAGAAGCTGCGTGCCGATTACCGCGCCGCGCAGCGCAAGGAAGTCGTGGATCTCGTCGCGAAAGTCGCGCGCCAGGTGATCCGCGCCGAACTGGCGCTGCAGCCGGTGCAGATCATGGCCCTCGTCGACGAGACGCTGGCCTCGATGCCGCCCACGCGTGAAGAGATCGATGTCTACCTGAATCCGGAAGAACTGCGCCGCATCGTGGAGCTCGATCCGAAGCGCGCCAAGCGCTGGAACCTGATCGCCGATGCCAGCATGGATTTCGGCGAATGCCGCATCCGGGCTGGCGATAGTGAAGTCGATGCGGGCTGCCACCAGCGTCTTGCTGCTGTCATGGAACAGGTCGATAATCAACTGCAGGTTGCCGATGGCGGCGATGAAGAGGACATGGGCGAAGCATGATTGCAGAAGCACTGCGCAAGCTCGAACTGGATGAAGTTCCGCTGGCCACGCCGACCGGGCGGCTGGTGGGCGCATCCGGCCTGTTGCTTGAAGCTGCGGGTTGCAAGCTGCATACCGGCCAGCGTTGCCAGATCGAGACAGTCACCGGCGAATGGCTCGATGCGCAGGTGGTCGGTTTCCGCGACAAGCTTTCATTCCTGATGCCCTTCAAGAAGGCCGTGGGCCTGACCACCGGCGCGCGCGTGCTGCCCTCGAACGACAAGACCACCTTGCAGATCGGCCCTTCCTGGCTGGGCCGCATGGTCAATGGCCTTGGCGAGCCGATCGATGGCATGGGCAAGCTGGGCGGCGAACATCCGCTCGATGCGCAACCGCCGCGCATCAATCCCCTGAAAAAGAAACCCGTGACCGAGCCGCTGGACGTGGGCGTGCGCGCGATCAACAGCATGCTCACTTTGGGCAAGGGCCAGCGCGTGGGCCTGATGGCCGGCTCCGGCGTCGGCAAGTCCGTGCTGCTTGGCCTGATCACGCGCCAGACCGTGGCGGACGTAGTGGTCGTGGGCCTGATCGGCGAGCGTTCGCGCGAGGTGCGCGAGTTTGTTGAAATGTCGCTCGGCCCTGAAGGCTTGAAGAAGGCCGTGCTGGTGATCGCGCCGGCCGATGAATCGCCGCTGATGCGCATCATGGCCACCGAGCTGTGCCACTCGATCGCGGCCCATTACCGCGACCAGGGCAAGAACGTGCTGCTGCTGGTCGATTCGCTGACCCGCTATGCGATGGCCCTGCGCGAAGTGGCGCTGGCCCTGGGCGAACCGCCCGCCACCAAAGGCTATCCACCCTCCGTGTTCTCCAACCTGCCGCAGCTGGTCGAATCGGCCGGCAATGGCGAGAACCAGGACGGCAATATGAGTGCGATCTATACCGTGCTGGCCGAGGGCGACGACCAGCAGGACCCGGTGGTCGATACCGCGCGCGCCATCCTCGACGGCCACATCGTGCTGACGCGCGAGCTGGCCGAGCGCGGCCACTACCCCGCGATCAACATCGCCGCTTCCATCAGCCGCTGCATGAACCATGTGATCACCAAGGAGCACATGCTGGCCGCGCGCGCGCTGAAAGCGTCGATGGCGCGCCACGAGCGCGTGCGCGACCTGATTCCCCTCGGCGCATACGTGCCCGGCGCCGATCCCGTGACGGACAAGGCCGTCAACCTGCATCCGCACATCGAGGAATTCCTGTGCCAGGGCACCAAGGAAGCGGCTCCCTATGAGCCGTGCGTGGCGCAACTTGAAAGGCTGATGGCATGAAGAACGAGCACACCATCCGCAACCTGTCCACCCTGGTGACCTTGCGCGATAACGAAGTCGAGAAGCTGCAATCCGAACTGGCCGCCAAGGAAAACCTGCGCGACCGCTACCAGAAGACGCTGGACCGCCTGACCTCGCTGTATGAGAGCTCCGGTCCCACCGGCCGCCTGCCGATGGCGCTGGCCACCAACTGCGGCGACTACAAGCAGGCCGTGATGGCGATGGCGGACAACCACCGCGTCGACCTGAACATGCACGAGGCGGACATGGCCGTGTCCAAGCGCGCCCTGAACGCGGCCTACGCCAAGCGCGAGGTGCTGAGCCAGGTGCTGATGAAAGAACAGCAATCGGTGGCCAATGCGCTGAACGCGAAAGAGCGCAAGAACCATGATGAACTGGCAACACAGTTGTGGTTCCGCGGGCAAAAATGAGGCAGTCAAGGAAAATAATTTCATGAAGTCCCTCGTAAGGTCGCCTCTTACCTTGGTACACTTCAATTAATTTCCTCGGAGCATGAAATGGCAACGTCTTCCGTCCCGACATACGATCCCAAGACCACAGCAGCCCAGCTGGCGCAGCTCTACATCCAAGGGCGCCAGGACCTGGTCGATGCCCAGGGCAAGGTGGCAAGCGCCACCGGCAGCGCACTGAGCAAGCTGGGCAGCTCGCTGTCGACCTTCCAGGGCGTGCTGGGCAGCATGGGCACGAAAAAATCCGTGCTGGCCAATACCGCCACCTTCAGCTCCGACGTGGGCAAGGCGACCGCCAGCGCCACGGCCAGCCCCGGCACCTATAACTTTTATGTGGAACAGCTGGCCACGGCCGGCCAGGTGTCCTACGGCGGCGTGACCGATGCGGATTCCGCCACCGCCGGCGACCTGACCGTGACCCTGGCCGACGGCAGCAATTTCGTCGTGACCCTGGCCAACGCCGACAAGAACCTGGACAACAAGATCAGCGCGAAGGAAATCGCCGCCGCCATCAACGCGGCCGCCGGCAATAATTCGCGCGTGACCGCGTCCACGATGACGATCAACGGCGCCGCGACCCTGGTGCTGACCGCCGCGCAGACCGGCGCGCTCAACGACGTGTCGCTGGACGTCAGCGGCATCACCGACCCGGCGCTGGCGGCCCAGCTCGACGTGAGCAACCAGACGCGCGTGGTAACGCCGCAGGATGCCAGCGTGTGGATCGGCGACCCGACCCAGCCCGGCAGCACCCAGCTGACCCAGGCCTCGAACACCTTCAGCGTGGTCGATGGCGTGTCGATGACCTTCACCAAGGCGCAGCCGGGCGTGCCCGTCACGCTGACCGTGGCCAATGACCCGAGCGGCACGGCGGCCAATGTGCAAGCCTTTGTCGACGGCTGGAACAAGCTGCTGGCCACCTTCAAGGAGCTGGGCGACCACGGCGACGCGGCTTCCGGCAAGGCCCCGGCCGTCTTCGCCAGCGACGCCGGCCTGACCACGCTGCGCACCAGCATGGCGACCATGCTGCGCAAGGCGACCGGCAACGAGAGCCTGGCGACCTACGGCATCACGCTGCAGCGCGACGGCAGCCTGGCGCTGGACACCACCCGCCTGAACAAGAAACTGGCGACCGATCCGACCGGCCTGGACAGCGTGTTCGGCAACGATATCGCCGGCACCGGCGTGCTGGGCGGCCTGTCCAAGCTGATGGACCAGTGGACCGATACCACCAAGGGCCAGATCGCCGTGCGCAAGGACAGCAACACCAAGCTGCAGGCGTCGCTGACGACGCGCCAGGCAGCCTTGTCCACCCAATACGACAACGCCTACAAGCGTTACCTGACCCAATTCACCCAGCTGCAGGCCCTGCAGTCGCAGATGAGCAATACCGGCAGCATCTTCGACGCGCTGTTCAGCAAAAGCAGCGATAACTGAAGAGATTAAATGATGGACTACGACGCCTACGCCAGCTACCACTCGACCAACCTGGACGCGCAGACTGCGCGCGCCTCGCCTGTCGAACTGGTGCTGGTCCTTACCGACGGCTTGCTGGAGGAGCTGGCACGGGCCCGTGGCCACATCGTTGGCAAGCGCTACGAATTGAAGGCGAACAGCCTGGACAAGTGCACCCAGATCATCAATGGCCTGTCCAGCTCGCTGGACTTCGATACCGGCGGCGAAGTGGTGGCCAACCTGGGCCGGCTGTATGACTACTGCGCGGGCCGCCTGTACCGCGCGGGCGTGGACATGGACCCGGCCATCATCGATGAGGTGGTCGGCCTGCTGACCACGATCCGCGCCGGCTGGCAGGGCGTGCAGGACAAGAATGGATAGGCAGGCGACGCTGCTGCAGCTGGCTCAAAAGCTGAGCGCCGCCACCGCTGCCGCCGACTGGCAAGCGCTGGCGGCGATTGACGCTCTGGTGTCGAACGCGCTGCCGGCACTGGCCGCCCAGGGCCGCTGGACGCCGGCCGAGCGCGCCGCACTCAATGCGCTGCGCGGCCAGCACCGCGCCGCGCTGGCAAAGGTCAGCAGCGCGACGGACGAGCTGGACAAGCATTTGCACGAATTGCAGAACAACCGCGAGGGCTTCATCGCTTATGCCCTCGACAATGAAAACGTCGTTACCGGAACAGAAGCATGAGCCTGAACATGAGTACCCATAACCCCGCCAGCGCAAGCGGCAAGGC
>DASWYX010000740.1:0-2384 GCA_036404755.1 Pseudoduganella sp. | reverse complement strand
GCCACCGAAGGCCTGCGCGCGGCCGTCTTTGCCGACATGGGTCTGGCGGTGGCCTCCGAATGGGCCTTTTCGCCGGAGTTGAAGTCCGGCGCCGTGGTGACGGCGCTGGACGATTGGCAGTTGCCCGGCCTGAGTCTGTCGGCCGTCTACCCCACCGGCCGCCTCGCCAGCACAAAGGCCAGGCAGTTCACGGCTTTCGTCGAGCGCTGCCTGGCCGGGTAGGCCTCGCGCCTTGCCTTACACGGTCACGACAATTTTTCCGAACTGCCCGTTTTGCTCCAGATAGCGGTGCACATCGCGCATTTCGTCAAAAGTAAAGACGCGGTCGATGACTGGCTTCAGCGCGCCGCTCTCCAGCCCTTTCAGCACGTACTCCACGGCAGCCTTGCGGCGTACGGGATCTGCGCTGGTTACACCGATGTTGTGCGCCTTGACGCTCACCATCTTGGCGATCATTTCCAGCACCGGCAGCTCGGTAGCGTCCTCGCTCAGCGCGCCGTAGATGTAAGCGATGCCCTGGAACGACAGCAAAGAAATCAGCTTGCGGAAGTTGCCGCCGCCGACCGGATCGAACACCACACGCGCACCTGCGCCATCCGTGATGCGCATGACTTCGGCCTGCAAATCGCTGTCGTCGGTGACGATCACATGCGAGGCGCCGGCATCCAGCAGCTGCTGCTTCTTGGCCGCGGTGCGGGTCAGCGCAATTGCACTGGCGCCGGCATAGCGCGCAATCTGGATGGCGGCCAGGCCCACGCTGCTGGAAGCGGCGGGGATCAACACGAAGTCGCCCTCGCCGACCCTGGCGTCTTCGATCAGGGCGCCGTAGGCGGTGACGAACATCATCCAGACCGAAGCCGCCTCCGTCATCGACAGATTCTTCGGATGCGGGACCACGGCATAGTCGGGCATGGTGATCACTTCCCCGTAGCTGCCGTACTGGTTCAAGGAGAAGGAAGGAATGACGTTGACTGCATCGCCCACCGCGATGCCTTGCACCTTGCTGCCGATCGCTTCCACGATGCCGGCGGCTTCATAGCCCAGGCCCGCTGGAAACCTGACTGGCTCGATGTAGTCGTCGACACGCCACATGGCTTCCGCGCGGTTGATGCCGATCGCTTTAACCCTGATGCGCACGTCGTTGGCGGCTGGCGCAGGAACATTGGTCTCGACAAACTCGAGCACCTCAGGGCCGCCGGCCTTGCTGAAGATGATGGTACGGGACATGACGGTCTCCTGAAAATCAAGCGGGTTGTTGCGCCGGGAATGGCAGGCGTTCATCGGCAGCCGAATCGGTTTGCAGTTGCCAGTCGAGGAAATGCCCGGCATGCGCGACGAACAGCTGCGGATACTGGTAGAACGAGCCGTGATTGGCATCCGGGTACAGGATCAACTGGGCGTTCGGCATGGTCTGCTGCATGGTGTACGAGTTCACGGTAGGCACGATCACATCATCATGGCCCTGCACGATCAGGGTCGGCTGGCGGATCTCCTTGAGGTAATCGTAGGCGCCATCGAAGCGCGCGCCATACTTGCCCAGCGCGGCAATCTGCGCCGGGGCCACCTTGTCGTTCACTTCCGGATCGCGGCCTTCCTGGCGCAGGTGTTTGCGCTTGAGGAAGGCGCGGCCGGCCGCCTGGCTGCTTGCGGACGGCGAGAAGTGCACGGCCAGCCACAGGTTTTCCGCCGGTTCGTAAGTGGCGCCGAAGATGGCGGCCGCCGCCTCGGTCATTGGCGCGATGCCGGCGCCGCCGCGCATGCCGGTGCCTACCAGGATCAGGCGGCGCACCAGCTGCGGCGCCTGCAACGCGATCTCCTGCGCCACCATGCCACCGATGGAGAAGCCCAGCACATCGACCTGCGTCAGCCCCAGGGCGCGGATGAAGGCGATGGCGTTGGCGCCCATTTCCGGAATCGACTCCGGCACTTCGCCGGAGCTGCTGGAAATCCCGGCATTGTTGAACAGGATGACTTCGCGGCCTTCGGCCAGGCCGTCGGTGACGGCCGGGTCCCAGTAGTCCATGGTGCCGGTGAAGTGCTGATTGAGCACCTGCGGCACGCCGCCGGTTTTCCCGAAGCGGCGATAGGCAAAGCGGATGCCCTTGGCTTCGACGTATTGCGTTGCTGCGGTTTGATGGTTAGCCATGATGTGGTTCCTTTATTTTCAGGCGGCCTTGGCCTGCTCGTAGGTTGGGAAATCGCTGTAGTTCTTTTCGTCGCCGCCCCAGAATGCGTCACGTACATACGGGGTGAGCGGCAGCTTGTGCTGCAGGCGGTAAGGAAGGTCCGGGTTGGAGCTGAAGTGGCGGCCAAAGGCCACGAGGTCGGCATCGCCCGCTTCCAGGATGGCTTCCGCGCTGTCGCCGGTGAAGCCGCCTGCGGCA
>DASWYX010000739.1:0-9992 GCA_036404755.1 Pseudoduganella sp. | reverse complement strand
GGTGCTCAGATGTCCGGCCAGCACTGAGGCAATGATCACACCGATGCTGCTCACCATCAGGATGCCGGCTGCGATGTGGTTGGGCGTTTGCGTGACAACTTTCAGCACGGACGGCAGGTAGCCGGAAGTGAGGTAGTAGGCGCTGCCGCCGCCGATCGTCACCAGCAGATTGGTCAGCAGCACATTGCGGTGCGGCGGCGAGAACACGGTACGCAGTGGCGATACGCCGGCATCGAGCGGCGCTTCGCGGCGCGCGTCGGCCAGACGGGCAGCTTTCTGCGCAGCGAGCTGCTTCCAAAGCGGCGATTCTTCCAGCCGGCTGAAAATCATGAGGCCCAGTACGGAGCTGATGATCCCGGTGAAGAACATGCAACGCCAGCCCCATTCATTGAACTCTTCGCCCGGGAAGATTTGCGACATGGCCAGATAGGTCAAGGAGGCAAGCAGAGCACCCAGGCCTGCCCCGGAGCCGCCGATCAGTCCCGACACGGCGCCGCGATACTTCATTGCGACCGATTCAGTGCCTATCGTATGCGTCGACGCGACCACGCCGCCGACGAAAACGCCTTGCACCAGGCGCAGCGTCAGGAACAGCACTGGCGCCAGCAGACCGACTTGAGCCACGGTGGGCAGCAGGCCGAAGGCCGCCGTCGAAAGGCCAACGCCCATCACGGCGATTACCATCGCGCCCTTGCGGCCCTTGCGGTCGGCATAGGAGCCGAAGAGCGCGGAGCCCAGGGGGCGCATCAGCAGCGTTACTGCGAACGACGCGTACACCGCCGCCAGCGACAGCATTGCGTGCTGCGACGGGAAGAACAGCTTGCCTATGACCGGCGCCACGTACAGCAGCATGAACAGGTCAAACAGGTCCAGCGCCCAGCCCATCAGCGAAGCCGTGACAGCGGTCAGCACTTGCCGCTGGTTGGGCGCGAGTGGCGCGGCATCGGCTGCGCCTATTGAAATCTCTGCCATGGTTGTCTCCTGAGGTTTTTGTAGGTTGATGAAATGCGAGGACTATCGGGAGAGGGCGGCGCACCGCCCCCGGTTTCAGCTGCCCTTGAATGTCGGAACACGTTTGCTGTGGAACGCCTCGACGCCTTCCCGGAAATCATCGGAGCTGCGTAAGCGGCTGTAGCAATGGCCTTCCAGTTCGATTGCCACGGTCAGCGTGGAATCCTCGGTATCGTTGAGGAGCCTCTTCGCGGTGCGCTGCGCCAGCGGCGAGAAAGCGCGTAATTCGTCGACCAGGCGGTCTGTCGCCGCTTCCAGTTCGGCGTCCGGCACGCAATCGGTGGCCACGCCCCAGTCGTAAGCTTGCGGGCCGGGAATGCGGCGCGAGCGCATCACGATATCCTTGGTGCGCGTGATGCCAACCATTTTCTGCAGCCGCGCCGAGCCGCCCGAACCGGGAATCTGCCCCAGCTTCTGCTCCGGCAGCGCATACAGCGTGGTGTCGGTCGCGATGCGGAAATCGCAGGCCAGCGAGATCTCGAAGCCGACGCCGAAGCAGTAGCCGCGTGTTGCGGCGATCACCGGCTTGCTGCAGCGTGCCGGCGCTGCGATATTCCACGCCAGTTGCGCCACATGCTCGGGCGACGCTTCAAGGAAGCCTTTGATGTCGCCGCCGCTGGAAAAGTTCTCGCCTTCGGCGCGCAGCACAATCACGCGCACTGCCGGGTTGGCGTCCAGCGACTCGAACACCAGGCGCAATTGGTCGCGCTGCGCCATGGAGATGATATTGAAATGCGGGCGCTGCAGCACGATATCGGCGCGCTCTCGGGGCGCATCGATGTCGACGCGGAAGCCGTCCAGTTTCTCGAGCAGCAGTTGCGCAGGGTGGGTGAGCAGGGTCATAGAGGTCTCCTGAGTAGTTGGAACGTAATGGGTTATCGGGTTTCAGGTGCATAGTCGCCCGCGACCAGCTTGCGGCGCAGGATCTTGCCGACCGGGGACTTGGGTATCTCCGAAACGAACACATATTCGCGCGGGCGCTTGAAGTTGGGCAGGCCGGAACTGCGGCAATGCGCATCGAGCGTACGGGCGTCCAGTGGCGTTTGCCGGTCGCGCCGCGTGACGAACGCCACCACGCGCTGGCCCCAGCGTTCGTCCGACAGGCCGGCCACTGCCACCTCGCTGACGCCCGGGCAGAGCGAGATGACCGATTCGATGTCGACCGGCGAGATATTCTCGCCGCCGCTGATGATCATGTCGTCCACGCGGCCGGTGACGAACAGATCGCCATCCGCATCGACGTAGCCGGTATCGCCGGTAAAGTACCAGCCTGCACGCAGCGATCTGGCGTTGGCGTCCTCGCGCTTCCAGTAGCCCTCGAAGGCTTCGTCGCCGCGCAGGTCGGCCACGATCTGGCCTTCCTCGTTGGGCGCGGCGATGTCGTCCACGCCATGTGGGTCCAGCTTCAGCACGCGCAGGCGGGTGTTGATGCCGGCGCGGCCGGCGCTGCCAGGCTTGCGCAGCGCGTCCTGGTCGATCGCGAAGGTGTACACCTCGGACGAGCCGTAGTGGTTGACGAACAGCGTCGGGGCGAACGCCGTCTGCAAGCGTCGCAGCAGCGCATCGTGCATTGGCGCGCCGGCGAAACCGAGCTTGCGTACCGAGGCCAGGTCGGTTCCCGGCCCGCTGCCGCGGCCGTCGCGTTCGCGCTGCGTCAGCAGGTCATGGTACAGGGTCGGCACCAGATACAGGCAGGTCAGCTGCTCCCGCTCGATCAGGTTCAGCGCGGCGTGCGTGTCGAAGCGCGGCAGGCAGACGAAGCAGCCGTCCACCAGCGCCATCGCCAGCAGCGAGCGCACGCCCATCGTGTGATACAGCGGCATCACACCCAGTGTGCGCTCGCCATGGCGGTACAGATTCTGCGCCACGTGCGCCAGCGCGGCCGCCCGCTCGTGGCGGTGGCGGCGCGGCACGCCCTTGGGCTTGCCCGTGGTGCCCGAGGTGTACAGCAGCAGCGACAGGTCCTCGGCGTCGGCCTGCGGCGCCAGTTCGCTCTCCGGACCCGCGCGCCACTCGTTCCAGGCCTCGCAAGCCACCTCGCCGCTCAGTGTACCGACACCAATGCGCGGCACGCGCGAGGCGGCCGTGCTGTATTGCGTGGCCGATTCGCTGACTCCTTCGAAGAACAGGGCGCTGGCTTCGGCGTCCTGCAGGCAATAGTCGATCTCCTCCGGCTTGGCGCGCCAGTTCAGCGGCACGATCACGATGCCCGCGAACTGGCACGCCCAATGCAGCGTGGCCGCCTGGTGCCGGTTCTGCAGCACGGACAGCACCCGGTCGCCGCGCTTCACGCCCATGCGCTGCAGTGCGCACACAACGCGTGCGATCTCCGTGCGCCACTGGGCGTAGGTCCAGCGCACGCCGTCGTCAACCAGCGCCAGTGCCTGCGGGCTGCGTTCGACGCTTTGCAAGAATGTGGTTCCTAGGTCTAGCATGGTGGCTCAGTCTCCATTCGGTTTGTTGGAAGTTGCTCGGCGCAGTGCTGCGGTTTCGAGTACGGCGGCGACAATTGGGGTGTAGCCGGTGCAGCGGCACAAATGGCCGGACAGCATGTCGCGCACTTCGGCTTCGCTGGGGTCGGGTTTGCGGCGCAGGTAGTCGTCGCAACTCATCAGGATGCCCGCCGTGCAGAAGCCGCACTGCAGCGCGTGGTGGCGGCGGAAGGCTTGCTGCAGATCGGACAGTTCGCCGTCGTGCGAACACAGTCCTTCGACGGTGCGGATGCGGCGGCCCTCGGCCTGCAGCGCCAGCATCATGCAGGCGCGCGCTGCCACGCCGTCGACCTGGATGGTGCAGGCGCCGCAGACGCCGTGCTCGCAGCCGACGTGAGTGCCGGTGGCGCCGAGGTCTTCGCGCAGGAAGTCAGACAGCAGCTTGCGCGCTTCGCAGCCGCCCTGACGCTGCTGGCCATTCAGCTCGAGCCGCACCGGGTGCTGCTGGTCGCGCGGCAGGGGGCTGTTTGCGGTTAGTGTGGTCTTCATTGTGAGATCTCCTCCGTAACTTGACGCAGCACCTGTGCGCCGAGCTGGCGCACCAGATGGCGGCGGAACTGCGCGCTGGCATGCACGTCATCCTGGGCCTGGAGCGACCAGGCGAAATCGTTGATGGCTGTTGTGAGGTCGTCGCCACGCAGATCGGCTGGCCAGTGCGCGACTTGCGGCCGGTCGGCCACGCCGCCAATTGCCAGCCGCAGGCCGCGCTTGTCGGCAACTGCTGCGGCGGACGCGATGGCGAAGTCGCCATGGCGCGCCGAGAATTCGGTGAAGGCGCTGCGCTGGCCCGGCTCTGCCAGTGGGAAGCGCACTTCCTCCACCAGCTCGTCCGGCGCGCGCGCCGTCATCAGCATGCCCTGGAAGAAGTCGGTGGCGGCCAGCGTGCGGCGCTTGTCGCCATGCCGCAGCACCACCTCGCCGCCCAGGGCGCTCAGCACCAGTGGGATCTCGGCGCTGGGATCGGCGTGGGCGACCGAACCGCATACGGTGCCGCGGTTGCGGATCTGGAAGTGGGAGATGAAGGGGAAGACTTGCGCCAGCAGCGGTACTTCGCTGCGCAGGCCAGGGCGCCATTCGACGCTGCCTTGCGTGGATGCAGCGCCCACGGCCAGCATGCCGTCGGTGGCGCGCACATAATCGAGATCCGGGGTACGCGATATATCGATCAGCACCGCCGGCTGCGCCAGGCGCATATTCAGCGCCGCCATCAGCGACTGGCCACCGGCCAGGATGCGCGCATCGGAGCCCAGTTCGCGCAGCTGGCGTGCTGCGTCGGCCGCGCTTTCGGCGCGCAGATAGTCAAAGGCTGCCGGCTTCATTGCGCTACTCCCAGGCGCGCGAGCAGGCGGCGCCACCATGATGGTTCAGCTCCTGTCGCTACAGTGTCATGGCCGCCGGCCTGTCGTCCGAGCTGCTCGAAGAGCTGCTTCAACACGATCTTTGCCGCACCTTCCAGCATGCGTCCACCCACAGCGGCGACCTTGCCCGACACCTCGGCTTCGTAGTCGTAGCGCAGCAGCGTGCCGCTGCCCTGAGGACTCAGGGTCACCAGGCCACTCCCTTTGGCGGTGCCCACGGCGGACAAACCCGACCCGACGAGCCGCAGCCGGTGCGGGGCTTCGATGTCGGACAGCGCAATCTCCGCCGCGTAACGCGCCTTGATCATGCCAATGCCCACGGTGACGTCGGCGCGGTAGCGGTTCGGCCCAATCGTATCCAGCGCATTGCAACCCGGGACGACCTTGGCCAGCGCCTGCGGATCGAGCAGCACCGCGAACACGGCTTCCGGCGACGCCGCCAGCACGATCTCGCCCTGTGCCGTAAGGCCTTTGCCGGTTTTGCCGCCCGCGCCGGCATTGCCTGCAGACGGTGCCGGTATCGCCGCCGGCGTCGAAGGTAGCGTCGAAGGCGGCGGGTCTTCCATGCCCAGCATTGCCATCACGCGGGCGGGCGTGAGCGGCAGCGTGATATTTGCGTGGCCCAGCGCATCGGCCACTGCATTGGCAATGCATACCGGTGTACTCATATTGTTTCCTTCGCCCAGACCCTTTGCACCCAGCGGTGTGAACGGGCTTGGCGTTTCCAGGTGCAGAATCAATGGGTCTGGCACTTCGCAGGTGGTCGGCACCAGATAATCAGCGAAGGTGCCGGACTGGAAGCTGCCGTCCGCGCCGTAGCGAAACTCCTCCATCAGCGCCGCGCCCAGACCCTGGGCAAAGGCGCCGCGAATCTGGCCATCGGCCATGCCGGGATTGAGGATCTTGCCGGCATCATGAATGGTGACGTATTTGTCGATGCGTACGCGGCCAGTGGCGCGGTCGACGTCCACGGCGCAGATGTCGAAGGCGAAACCGTAGGCAGCGGAAGTGTTGACGCGCTCTTCGTCGTCCGGGGCGCTCAGCTGCGGCGGCGTCCAGAAGGCGGTCTCGCGCATGCCCACGCTTTCGCCCTCGGGCAGCAGGGCCGGCGCCCAGTGCGGGCTGGCGGCGAGGCGGGAAAAGGGAAGGGCGCGCTCCGGTGCACCCATCGGATAAACCTGGCCTGCGTCGAACGCCACTTCTTCCGCGCCGCAGCCGAATTGCGCCGCAGCGATGCGCGCGAGCTTGGCGCGCAGCCGTTCGCAGGCCAGATGCAGGGTGCCCGCCACGGCTCCGGCAAAGCGGCTGGAGTAATTGCCGGCTGCCACCGACCAGGCATCCTTGGCCGTGTCGAACTCGATGTTTACGCTGATGTCGTGCGGATCGAGGCCGAAAGCGTCGGCGGCAATCTGGGCGCACACGGTGCGGTGGCCCTGGCCTGCCGGCGCTGAGGCGACGATGACGTTGACGCCGCCGAGCGGATCGATGGCCACGGTAGCCGAGGCGATGGCGCCGTTTTTCGGGCCGGCCTTGGCGCGCTGCTCACGTGTCAGCGCGGTCGTGATATAGCCCATATTCGACACGGATGGTTCCACGATGGCGGCGAAGCCGATGCCGAACAGCCGGCCCTCAGCGCGCGCTTCGCGCTGCCGTTCGCGCAGCGCCTGCAGGCCGCCATCGTCGATGGCCATCTGCAGCGCCTTCTGGTAATTGCCCGAGTCGAGCAGCGCACCTGCGGCCGCGCGGTAGGGAAATGCGCGCGCCGGAATGAAGTTGCGGCGGTAAACGTCCAGCGGATCGAGGTTCAGCTCCACGGCAATGCGCTGCACCAGGCGTTCCAGCGCGTAGTACAGCTGCGGTCCGCCGAAGCCGCGCACCAGGCCTGTCGGCGTCTTATTGGTCAGCACCACGCGGTTGCGCACACTCAGGTTGCGCACATCGTAGGCGCCGGTCAGGCAGCCGTGCATGCGGTAGAAGGTCGCCGGTTCCGGCGCACGCAGATAGCCGCCGCAGTCGTCCAGCTGGTCCAGCGAGAGGGCCGTGATGCGGCCGTCCGCTTGCACGGCAGCCGAGGCGTGGCACAGCCGGCCGGTGGCGGAAGTGGCGGCGGCCAGATGCTCGAGCCGGTCCTCCACCCACTTGACGGGCGCGCCGGCCTTGCGCGAAGCGAGGCACATCAGCACAGCCGGCGCCATCACAGCTTGCTTCACGCCGAAGCTGCCGCCGGAATCAGGGAAGGTGCGATGGCGCAGTTTGTTGCCCGGCACCTTCAGGGCCATGGACATGACGGTGTGCAGCGAGAACGGGCCCATGAAATTGGACTGGATCTCGTAGCCGTCCTGCGCCGAGATGAATTCGGCGATGACCACTGCGCATTCGATCGGCGTGCAGGAGTTGCGCGGGTATTCGACGCTGATGCTGACGCGGTGCGGTGCGTCGGCGAAGGCCGCTTCAGGATCGCCATAACGGAAGCTGCGGTCACTCACCACATTGCTGCCGACCTGCTCGTGCAGCACCGGCGCATCGGCCGCGATGGCGCTCTCGATATCCACCACGGCCGGCAGCGGGGCGTAGTCGGCCTGCAGCAGTTCCAGTGCATCCTCGGCGCGATAGCGGCTTTCGGCGATGACCACGGCAACCGGTTCGCCGACGTAGCGGATCTTGTCCACCGCCAGCGCCCACAGCTCCATTGGCTGCTTGACGCCAACAATGAACGGCTTCGACCAGCGCCGCACATCGTCGCCGGTGAGCACGGCGCGCACGCCCGGCAGCGCAAGCGCCCGCTCGGTGTGCACGGCCAGCAGCTGTGCATGCGCGTGGGGTGAGCGCAGGATCGCCGCGTGCAGCGTGCCGTTGCGCAGCGGTGCGTCGTCGCCGTAGCGGCCACGCCCGGTCAAAAGTGTCTGGTCCTCGATGCGCGCCATGTCGCGGCCAACATGCCGCCGGCCTTGACGCTGGAGGACGCCTGCGTCGCTGTTCAATTCCGTCTCCTGTTTGCTGCCAGTTGTTGCGACCCAGTGTAGGGGGCAGGGCAGGAGAGACGGGAACGCTGCGGTCTGGAGATGAACCCGGCGGTCCGGAAACTATCCCAAAAGTCTGATGGATTCGCTGCTGCGCTGCAGCATCAGATGACCAGTGTTGTTTCCGGTGGTGCGTCTGGCGGTTCGAACAGGTTGACCACGCGGCGGTAATTGCTTGGCGTAATGCCCAGATGCTGGCGGAAGAAGCGGGAAAAGTGGCTGGGGGCCGAGAAACCGAGGTCAAAGGCGACGTCGCCCACCGGGTCGCTGCCCTGGCTCAGCCGCTGTATCGCCGCTTCGAAGCGCAGCACATTGGCATACACCAGCGGCGTGACCTGGGTCGACTGCTGGAACAATGTGAAGAAATGAGCGCGCGACAGGCCGCACTGCTGGGCCAGCATATCGATGTCCAGCTCGCGGCTCAGGTCTTCGCGCATCAGCGCAATGGCGCGTCGGATGCGCGCATCCATGGCAGCGGCAGGCCTGCTGCGCAGCATGGCCACGATATCGCGCCAGCCGGAAGCCCGTTCGATGACCGCAATGATGAGGTTGAACAGCAGCTCCTCCATGCGCTCGGGCGATACTTCATCGGCCCACCACATTTCGATGACGAAGTTCTCGACCAGGCGGCGCGTATGGCTGTCGACCTTGACCACTTTCTCCGAGAAGAAGCGCGGATGGCCGGACAGCGCGAGCGAGCGCTGCAGATCGGCCAGCCATGACGGCTCGATATACAGCGCCAGAATGACGGTGCGCTGGCCGGGCGGCGCCTCATGCAGATAGGCATGCGGCTCCCAGGCGTTGACCAGCACGGCAGACTCGTCCGTTAGGGGCGCGCGCTCGCCGCCCACGGAAAAGGCGACATCGGCGCCGCCCGCCTTGAGCAGAATATGGCAGTGATGATGCGCATGGCCGACCAGCGGCGCGTCCATATCCAGCAGGGCAACGCGTCCGAAGCGGCCCTGATAGATCTTGACGGCAGAGGACACGGGACCTCAGGCAGGGTGGCTATGGAAATATGAAGCTATTATGCCTGCGTTTGACAATTCCGACGATGCGCGTTCGAGAATCATGGTGCGCGATAGTATCTGTCTGCTTTCACAGAGGGACTTTGAGCTCATAGATGTGCTCGATTTCGAAGTAGTTCATGGCTTCCGTGACAAAGACACAGCGAAGAAAGTCGTGATGGCGATCGGATTGACGACCTGGCGATACGTGAAAATGGATGGGCCAAAGTACGTCGTAACGTTGATTTGAACGGAACATTCCGCACTCCCGGCGCCCGCAACCTGTGGGAAGCCCGGTGCATGAACTGGCGGTCCCTTGGGACTATCATCATCGCCACTTATCAAAAATTTTGGAGATCAATGCTTGACATTCAAGTTAGCTTGAATCTTAGGATGCTTACGCGTCACTAAGGACTCTGAACCACCGCATGGGCGCTAATCGCCAATCGAGTCGAGAGCGCTCTGTCCCCGTCGTTAAAGGCGCCTCTGCGATCGATATCGTTCGAATCCGCCGCTTTCTGTGATTGCAGCCGAGTCCTCAACCGAGGATTTGAGGTGCTTCAAGGGCCGAAAAAAGGAAAAGATACATGAGCATCACTCGTCGTGACTTCATCTCCTCCGCGGCCGTGGTGGGGACACTGGCTTTGACCGGATGTCAGATTCCCATAACTTCAGCAGGGGACAACGCCGTGGCTTCTAAGTCTAAGACAGCGTCGAAAATACAAAACCGTCGAATGCACCGAATCCTGCACGTGGTGACGAATGTCAGCCACTATGATGACCCTTCCCATCCTACCGGGTTGTGGGTGTCCGAGTTTACGCATGCGTATGACGCCTTCGAGGCCCAAGGGTACGAGCAGACCGTCGTCAGTCCTCGCGAAGGCGAGGTTCCCATCGAACCACGTTCGCTCAAATGGCCGTATTTCGACAAATCGGCGCGTGCGGGAAAAGCGAACCCTTTGGTTCAGTCATTGCTTGCCAACTCCCATCGACCTGAAGAAATCAATGCAGCGGACTATGACGTGATCTACTTTGCCGGTGGTCACGGCGTGATGTGGGATTTCCCGGAAAGTTCAGGCCTTCAAAACATTCCGCGCGAAATTT
>DASWYX010000738.1:0-5448 GCA_036404755.1 Pseudoduganella sp. | reverse complement strand
TGTGGACGGACATTTGCACGCCGTGGCCGCTGTAGCCCAGCGAATAGAACATGCCTTCATGCTGGCCTGCGCGCGGCAAGCGGTCGGCGGTCATGTCCACCAGGCCTCCCCAGCAATAATCGATGCGGGCATTGGCCAGTTGCGGGAATACGCGGGTCATGGTCTCCTGCAGGATCTTGCCGCTCTTGGCGTCCGACTTCGGATCGGACAGCGCGAAACGCGCGCGGCCGCCGAACAGCAGGCGGTCATCCGGCGTGATGCGGAAGTAATTGCCGATATTCTTGGTCGTCACGTAATTGCGGCGCGACGGCGTGATGCGGTCGAGCACTTCGCGCGACAGCGGCTCCGTGGCGATGATGAAGCTGCCGACGGAAACGAGGCGGCGGCGGAAATGGCCGAAGGGGCCGAGGCTGGAATTGCCGGTGGCGAGGAAGACCTGGCCGGCGGTGATGTCGCCGCGCGCCGACTTGACGCGGAAGCCGCCGCTGATGCGCTGGATGTCCTGCACGGCCGCATCCTGGAACAGCGGGGCGCCGGCGCGCGACGCGGCTTCCGCCAGGCCCACGCCGAATTTACCCATATGCATCTGCGCGCCCTGCGGCTGCAGCAGGCCGCCGTAATACTGGACGGAGCCGATTTCGGATGCCAGCGACTCGCGCGGCACCAGCTTCACATCCGTCTCCACCTTGCGCAGGTATTCGTAGGCGCGCGCCAGCTTGTCGTAGTGTTCCGGCTTGGCGGCCAGTTTCAGTTTGCCGCAGCGGCGGAAGTCGCAATCGATGGCTTCGCGGGCCACGATCGTGTCCACCGTGCGCACCGCATCGTTGTAAGCGTCGTAATAGGCGCGGGCGCGGTCTTCGCCGAGGCGGGACGAAAGGTCCGCATAATCGTGCGCCAGCCCCGTGTTGCATTGGCCACCGTTGCGGCCGGACGCTTCGCCCGCGATGCGGCCCGCTTCCAGCAGCACGACCGTTGCGCCGCGCTGGGCCAGCGCCAGTGCTGCCGAGAGGCCGGTGAACCCGCCACCGACCACCACCACGTCCGCACGTGAGGGCACGGCTCCCTGGGCTGCCGCCTGGAATGGCGGCGCAGTGTCGAGCCAGTACGATTCAAGCTTCATGCATATTCCTGTGTGGGTTAATTGCCTAGTCATTACATCATGTTCGCCGGTGCGCTTTATTCCATATTGCCTGATCCGCGAAACAGAATGAACGGTTTTTCCGCCCGCCCGCAGCAAAGTATGCCGCGGCATTTTCCCCGACCCGCCCGGGACGCGTCGTAGGGCGGATCATTCGATCCGCCGCGCTCCGCCGCATACCAAAAAGCACTGCAGCTTCACGACTCCGCACCCCGCGCTTGCCGGCGGCAGCATTAAATGCCGCTATTTCGGGCTCGGCAGCTACATGCACGTTCCGTTCCACGCCTAACGTGACAGCAGGTTTCGGCCCCGACCAACTGATTATTAATAGCGCTGATTTCATCCCCGGCCGCTTTGTAGCAAGCGCCGCCCGCATCCCAGTGCGCGCCGCGCCACCAGCAGTCAGCCATGCTCGCTCAGCCCCTGCCCGCTGCCCGAAGCTCGCCTCGATCGCCTCACACGTCCGCTCGCCATCGCCATGCGTGGGGCGCGACATGAGCCGCCGAAGGCATCCCGGTCCAGGGCGCCCAGCGCTCAGCGCCCAACGCCCAACGCCCAACGTCCGACATTCCGACGCCCAGCATCCGACGCTTAACGCCCAGCGCCCAACGCGCAGATGCGGCTTCCTGCTGGCTTGCGCGTTGGCCAGCGCTAAGCCGCGCGCTGCGTCAGTTACGCTGTAGCTGGACGGCCGAGCGCAAACAGTATTAGCCGAGGCGGCGGATCTTCATGCCGACGGTGTGGCTCTGCACAAAGTGGCGCGCGGCGGGCGGCCAGCGCTCGTGCCGGCGATGGCAGCCATGTTGGCGGGGGCAACCCGTACCTTCGCTGACGTGGTCCGCGTCGCACGTTCCTTGTCGCGCGGTGCGGCGTGGCAGAGGACGTGGAGCAGGCAATGCGGGCCAAGCTGACATAGCGCGCGTCGCGTCTTCTGGCAGCCAGACTGTGTCGTGCGCGGCATGGAAGAGGGAGTGCGGCTGGCGGTGGACGGGAGGATCGATCGGCGGGGAGGAGGGGACATCTATTAATGGCTGACGGTGTTTGGCTAATGCTGAGCGAACAGCCTGCGCTGAAGGCATATAAGGCGCGGGTCGTAAGCGCGTGACGTAAGCCCGTGTCGCCAGCGCATTGCGGCGTGCGCGTGGTGGCGAGACCAGTGGCATTGCGCAGTGCTGCGCGCACGGCATCGGCGTCGGGATAGGCGTCGGCGCCGGGGCAGTGTGGACAAATCGCCACGGTCGCGGCGACGACGAAGCGGTTTTGACTGGCGGTTAAGCGTTTGGGCCGGAAAAGGGCCGCGACAAGCGGTCTGCCGGGGGCAAATTGGCTTATCAGGAGCGTTTTAATCGATAATTGAGTGGCAAAAATTGCACCAAAACTGTGCAAAATGGCACATCTGGCGCTTTCACTGTGCAAGCTTGCCCAGGTCAGCAAGCCGTGCTGTCGGAACCGGCAAAAAGCACATAAAGCTGTTTTGTGACAGGTCAATTACAGGATAAATGGCAAGACCCGCGTGTAATCCTTACATAAGACGCAGCAAACATATTCAACTCAATAAAAGAGGAGTAGTGTCATGCATCCCACCCGTCATCGCACCCTGGCCCTTTTCCTGGCCGCGACCTATCCGCTGGCAGCCATGGCTGCCGAGCCAAAGGCCGAACCAGAGAAAGAGCCGGAAGCTGCAGCGCCGGCACCTGTCATTGTCGCCGTAGCGGCTGAAGCTCCAGCCAGTGCGCATGCGCCGGCGGCAGCTGCGCCGGCTGCGGCAGATCCTGTCCAAGCTTCCGCCGCCGCGGACAGCCCTGATACCAAGAAAGTCGTCGTGAAAGGCGCGCGCCAGAACTACCGCGCATTGTCCGCCACCGGCGCAACCAAAACCGACACGCTGCTGAAAGACCTGCCGCAAAGCGTGCGCGTGCTGACCGCCGACCTGCTGAAGGACGCCGGCGTGACCAGCCTGGCCAGCGCGCTGGACCTCTCCAGCGGCATCACGCGCCAGTCCAACCTGGGCGGCCTGTGGGACAGCTATTCGATGCGCGGCTTCACCGGCGATCCGAACTTCGGTTCCGACTACCTGGTGAACGGCTTCAGCTCCAGCCGCGGCTATAACGGCCTGCGCGACTCCGCCAGCACCGCCAGCGTGGAAGTGCTGAAAGGCCCGTCCTCGGCGCTGTACGGCCGCGGCGAGCCAGGTGGCACGGTCAACATCACGACCAAGAAGCCGCGCTTCGAGCCGGCCTATGCGATCGACCTGTCGGTGGGCAGCTTCCACACTTATCGCACGGCCGTCGACCTCACCGGCGGCATCACCGACGATATCGCCTACCGCCTGAACGGCGCCTTCGAGAAGGGCGACAGCTTCCGCGACACGATCGAAACACGCCGCAGCTTCATCTCGCCATCCTTTATCTGGCTGATCGGCGACAGCACGAAAGTGTCGTATGAACTGGAACGCAGCGTGCAGCGCGTACCCTTCGACCGCGGCGTGGTGGCGGTGAACGGTGTGCTTGGCCTGATTCCGAACTCGCGCTTCCTCGGCGAACCGAACGACGGTCCGATCGAAGTGAAGTCCCTGGGGCACCAGATCTTTGTCGAACATGAGTTCAATGACAAGTGGAAGCTGCAGACCGGCGTATCCTACCGCGACAGCTCGCTGATCGGCTTCTCCACCGAAGCGAACAACCTGCTGCCGGATGGCCGCACGCTGCGCCGCCAGCGCCGCTACCGAGATTTCGAGGCGACCGACAAGTCCGGCCGTTTCGAAGTGCTGGGCAAGTTTGAAACGGGTTCGCTGAAGCACAATGTGCTGTTCGGCGCGGACTTCTACCGCTTCGAGGACCGCCGCATCCAGACCCGCCGCAATCCGAACGCCACCAATCCCTACGCGATCGATATCTACAACCCGGTCTATGGCGGCAAGTCCGACCCGCTGCTGATCTCCATCGACACCAAGGAGAACCAGAAATCGCACGCTTTCTACGCCCAGGACCAGATCGACCTGACGGAGCAGTGGAAGATGCTGCTCGGTGTGCGCTACGATAAATACGACCAGACCGTGCGCAATTTCCGCACCAATGCCGTCAACGATCAATCGCTGAGCGCCACCAGCCCGCGCGGTGGCCTGGTCTACCAGCCGATTCCGACGATTTCCTTGTACGCTACCGCATCCAAGGGCTTCCGTCCTAACAGCGGCATCAGCATCGACAACAAGGGCTTCCCGGCCGAAGACAGCAAATCCTACGAAGCCGGCGTGAAGCTGGAAACCGAGGACGGCAAGCTGACCGGCACCTTGGCTGTCTACCGCATCACCAAGGAAAATGTGCTGACCACGAACCCGATCAACACGGACTACTCGATCCCGGCGGGCGAAGTGGCCAGCAAGGGCGTGGAGCTGGACGTGTCCGGCGAGATCTACAAGGACCTGCGCCTGGCGCTGGCCTATGCTTACACTGATGCCAAAGTCACCAAGGGCGACGTCACCATCACGACCGGCAGCCGCTTCCCGAACGTGCCGCGCCAGAGCGGCAGCATCGTGCTGACCAAGGCCTTCACCGTCAACGGCCAGGCGGCAACCCTGGGCGGCGGCGTGACCTACGTCGGCGAGCGCTTTGGCGATGTGGCCTTCACCAGCAACTTCAAGCTGCCGGCCTACACCACGTTCAAGTTCATTTCCTCGTGGTCGCCGACCAAGAACCTGCGCCTTGCGCTCAACGTGGACAACCTGTTCAACAAGCGGTATTACGCCAGCTCTTACCAGCAGGTCTGGGTCGCACCAGGCCAGGAACGCACCATCACCCTCAACCTGAACTACAAGTTCTGAAAGGATCAAAGATGAGAAAGATAGCGATTGCCGCCCTGGTGGCCGCCGGCCTCGCAGCAGGCAGCGTGCAGGCCCACGGCATCTGGTTCGCGCAACGCGCCACCCAGCTGGCCTTCCTGTACGGCGTTGGCGCGGACGACCTGGATTCGCTGAAGCGCCTGCCGCAGGTGACCAGCATGGCCGGCTACGATGCCGGCGGCAAGGCCGTGCCGACCAAGCTGGAACCGGATGGCCGGCTGGTGCTGGTCAACCTGGAAAACCAGCCGGCTGTTGTCGCCGCGGTGCTGGACAATGGCACCTGGAGCAAGACGCCGGACGGAAAGTGGCACAAGAAAGGCAAGGATGAAGTACCGACGGCGGTGGTGAGCGAGCATACGTGGAAGTACGCCGTGCATCTGCGCGCGCCGCTGTCCGCACCACTGGCGCCGTTGCCGGACCAGGTGCTGCAGGTGGTTCCGGTGGAAGCCAAGCTGCCGGCGATGCTGGGCGA
>DASWYX010000737.1:0-10181 GCA_036404755.1 Pseudoduganella sp. | reverse complement strand
TGCAGGGCCGGTTTCCATTGCATCGCCGCGGCACATCACCAGCACGCGTTCCGTGTACTCGGCCACCAGCGACAGGTTGTGGCTGACAAAGACCAGCGCAGTACCTTCCTGCTGCGTCAATTCTGTCATCAAATCCAGCACTTCCTTTTGCACCACGCAATCGAGCGCGGTGGTCGGTTCGTCGGCAATCAGGAGCTTGGGCTTGAGCAGCATCACGGCAGCGAGCATGATGCGTTGGCGCATGCCCCCCGAGAATTCATGCGGATAGCGCTGCATGCAGTCTTTCGGATTGCGCACCAGCACACGCTCCAGCATGGCCAGCGCCAGCTTGCGCGCCTCGTCCGGCGCCACGCCGCGGCAGCAGACCAGGCCCTCGGTCAGCTGGTCGCCGATTCGAAATGCCGGGTTCAGCGACACCATCGGCTCCTGGAACACCATGCCGATTTCGGTCCCGCGCAAGGCACGCCACTGGGCGGGCGTGTTGTGTGCCAGGTCGCAGCCGTTGAAAAGCATCGAGCCGCCCGTGACGCTGGCTGCATCCGGCAACAGGCCAAGCAGGGCCTTGCCTATCATGGTCTTGCCGCTGCCCGACTCGCCAACGATCGCCAGCGACTGGCCCGCCGCGAGATCGAAGCTGATGTTCCGGACCACCGGCCGCGTGCCGTTCTCCGGACAGGGGAAGCAGATGGTCAGGTCTCGTACGCTGAGCAGCATCAGTGGGCTCCTTTCATGCGCGGGTCCAGCAGGTCGCGTACCGCGTCGCCAAGCATATTGATGCCCAGCAGGGCGAACGAAATCATGGCGCCGGGGAAGATGGACAGCCAGATCGCCTGTTCCATCGAATTGCGCGCATCCGACAGCATGCCGCCCCAGGATGGCGCCGGCGGCGGCACGCCCAGGCCGAGGAAGCTCAAGGCGCTCTCCGCCAGCAGCGCGGAACCGAAAAGCGAGGTCGAGAAAATGATCAGCGGCGCCACGCAGTTGGGCAGGATGTGGCGGCCCAGCGTCCACAGGCCGCTGTTGCCCATCGCCTGGGAAGCGATGACGAAATCGCGCTGGCGCAGCGAAAACACGGTGGCGCGGGCGATGCGCGCCACGGACGGCGTATAAGCCAGGCCCAACGCCAGCACGACGCCCAGTTTCGATGGGCCGATGATGGCCATGATGCCCAGCGCCAGCAGCAGGCCGGGGAAAGCCATCAGGGATTCCAGCAGGATCATTGCGATGCGGTCGAACCAGCCGCCGATGTAGCCGGTCAGTACGCCGATGCTGGCGCCACACAGGATGGCGAACAGCACGGCCCCCAGGCTCACGGCGACGCTGACGCCGGCCCCGCCCATGATGCGGGACAGCACATCGCGCCCGAATTCGTCGGTGCCCATCCAATGATGCCAGGACGGTGCGCTGAAGCGGGCTACCAGGTCGCCGTCGATCGGGTCGTAAGGCGTGTAAACCGTTCCCACCAGCGCTATCAGAAGCAGTGCGCCGACAACGGCCGAGCCCACGGTGAGATTGATGCGTTTAAATGTCAGTTTCATAGCTTGATACGTGGGTCGAACAGCGGGTACAGCAAATCGATGACCAGGTTGACGAACACATACAGCAGCGCCACGAACAGCAAGCAGCCCTGCACCACCGGATAGTCGCGCGCATAAATGCTCTCGACCAGCAGGCGCCCAAGCCCTGGCAAGGTGAAGACGGTTTCAATCACCGCTGCACCGGACAACAGATGGCCCAGCACCAGGCCGATCACCGTCAGCGCGGGACCAAAGGCGTTCGGGAAGGCATGCTTCAGCATCACACGCTGCTCCCCAAGCCCTTTGGCCCTGGCATGCGCGATGTATTCGAGGCGCAGCACATCGATGGTGCTGGCTCGCATCATGCGCGTGAGGACGGCGATCTCGGTCAGCGTGATCGCGATCACCGGCAGCACCATGTATTTCAGCGCGCCCCAGCCGCCATCGGCCATCGACTGGAAGCCGAAGGTGGGCAGCCAGTTCAGCTTGACCCCGAACAGCCAGATCAGCATGATGCCGGCCCAGAAGCTGGGGACGGAAACCAGCATGATGGCGCCGGTGACGATGCTCAGGTCCGGCCAGCGGTTCTGCCGCCAGGCGGCCACCAGCCCGGCCGGCAGCGCGATCAGGCAGGACAGCGCGGTGGCCGCCAGCACGATTTGCGCGGTAACCGGGAAATGCTCGGCGATCAGGTCAAGCACCGGCTCATTGGTCTTGACCGAGTTACCCAGGTCTCCGTGCAGCACCTTGGACGACCAGCTGGCGAACTGGCGCGGCAGCGACCGGTCCAGGCCCAGGGAGCTGCGCATTTCCTTCACCATGGCGGGATCGCCGCCATCACCCAGCATCAGCACCACTGGGTCGCCGGGAATAAGGCGGATCATGACGAACACCAGCAGCGAGACGATCAGCGCCGTCGGTATCGCCATGATGATGCGCTTGATTGCGTAAATGAGCATGGCCTCTTAATCCTTGCTGACGTTGAAAAGGCGCGGACGGCGCAGTGGCCATGGCGCGAAGCCATGCAGGCGCTTGCTCACCGCCAGCAACACCGGCGTGTTATTCACATGCAGCAGGGGCACATCGGCCACCATGCGCTTGTGCAGTTCCTCGAATGCAGCGCGGCGCAGGGCAGGATCGGTCTCGCCCTTGATGCCGGCCAGGATGACGCTCGCTTCAGCATTCGTCCACTGCAGCGTGGCGGACTTCGACTTGTCGCCCAGGATGTCGCCGTACATGGTGGAAGGATCGATGCGCGCCGAATAGGTGAAGGCCATCATCTGGAATGTGCCGGAGCGGAAATTACTCACCTGGGTGGCCCACTCCAGCACCTCGATCTCGGTGCGGATTCCGGACTTGCTTAGCATGTTCTGCACCACTACGGCCAGCCGGTAGGTGTCCGGATAGCGCTTGTTGGTCTGGATCCTGATGGTCTCGCCCTTGTAGCCCGCCTGCGCCAACAGCCGTTTTGCCTGCACCAGATCCTTGCGGTAGCCTTCGGCGTGCACCGGCGAATAGTACGGCGACACGAGCGGCACCAGCGACGGGTTGTAGCGCGTCTGGCCGTTACTCAGGCTCCTGACCAGCAGGGGCAGGTCCAGCGACAGCGCAATGGCGCGCCGCATTTCGGGCTTGCCCAGCAGTGGATCGCTGGTTTGCATCAGCAGCGCGTTGGGATCCATGTCCTGTTCGGGCACGATGTCCCATGCAGGCGACGGCGGGGGCGGGTTTTGGCTGTCCGCCACGATCAGGTCCACCTGACCGGACATGAAAGCCACCTTCTGCGAAGCCGCATCGGGAATCACGACAAAACGCAGGTTTGCCAGCGCGCGCTTGGCGCCTGCCAGCCCGTCCGGCTTTTCCTCGCGCGGCATATAACCGGTGAAGGCGTTCAGCTGCACATACTGGCCCTTGCGCCATTCGCCCCACATATATGGCCCGGTTCCGACCGGCTTGATCCACTTGCCGTTCGCGTCCACGCTCGCTGGATGCAGCACGGCCAGCGGGCACTGGATGTTCGCCATCTGCTGCAGCAGCAAGGCATAGGGATGCTCAAGTTCAATGCGTACTTCATCCGGAGCCGGTGCGCTGACGCTGACCACTTTTGCGCCCTTGCTGCCATCGTACTGGTTACGGCAATACGATTCCGACTTTGGGTTCAGGATGCGCTGCAGGCTCCACATCACTTCCGCAGACGTCACGGGCGCGCCATTATGGAAGCGCACACCCTTGCGCAGCTTGAAATCATAGGTTCGGCCATCCGGCGAGATGGTCCAGCTGTCGGCCAGCATAGGACCGACGGAGAAATCCGAACGCAGGGCCACCAGCGATTCGACCACATGCAGCAGGATGCCGTCGGTAGCCGTGTTGCGCGAACGGTGGCCGGGCATCGACGTAGGCGTGTCGATCGCATCGGCAAAGCGGATCTCAGGCAAGGCGGCGGCAGCCGGCGCCATCACGCCCGCCGCGCCCGCGGCGCCCGCTCCGATTGCCAGCGCCACCGCCAGCCATGCCGCGCTGATTCGCGTCATTCCCATCCCTCCGTCTTACAGCGTATATTCGACGAAATTGCGGCCCTCGTAAGGCTTGCGCGCCACCCACATCTTGCCTGCCGCCGGATCCATCAGCGTCGTGGCCACTGTGCAGTAGACGCTGTTGAAGCTGGCCTTTGCCGGGTGTGTCAGCACACCTTCCGGCTTGCCGAATTCGTCGGCCAGGGCATCCTTTACGGTTTCCCAGGTGATCTCCCCTTGCGCGTCCTGCAGCATCGACGTTACGCGGCGCTGACGGTAGATCGAGTCGGGCGTATTGAGCAGCCCCAGGTCCACCAGCTTGGCGCGCGCCGGATAGCTGATCCAGTGGTTGGCGTGCACCAGGATATTATCCTCCGGCGTGATCCAGAAGATTTCGTCCGGCGCGCATTCCAGGTTCACGGCTTCGCCATCGGCATGGGCCAGCATCAGGTTATTGGAGCAGTAGCGGCGCGCGCCGAAGACGGTGCGCATGGCCGCCGTCATATTGGACGATTCAAGCATTTTCCGCCGCAGCAGCCCAAGTGGCACATCGGCGCTGCGCTGATAGTCGCGCTCGCAGGTCAGGAAATTGCCGGACAGGGAAAGGCCGGCGGAATTGAAGCCGTGGCGCCCCAGCGTGCCCGCTTCGGTAAACATCAGCATATCCGGACCATCGCCGTGCTTTTTCACCTTCAGCACAATGCCGGTATCGACGCAAGCCTCGCGCCAGTCCCAGTTATGGGCATGAATCAGGCGGCCGTCCCTCGTCCCCTTCGGCAGTACCACCAGGCCGGTGCAGCCGTCATCCAGCGCTTCGCGCGCCTGCTTCAGGGCGGAGTGGCCGAACATCATCTCGGTGCGGCAGTTGACGGTGATGATGTCCTCGACGGCGACGCCGGCGCCTTCGGCCATGCCCTGCATTTCCTCGAAATAGGTGGGATCGAAAGCGACGATGTTGGGGATGAAGTTGCGCGCCAGCGTGGCGATGGTTTCCAGGTCGATGCCGCGCTTGGACAATTGGTCGCGATAAAGGGCGATGCTGCCGCGCACGCGGTCCGGCACGGCCCGGCCATGCTGGACGCCGCGCTCGAACGGCGTCCCGGAAACCTCTACCAGGGGAAAACCTTCATTGTTCTGCATGTCTGTAGCTCCTTGTTGGGAATGGATTCATTTTGTACTAAATGCAGAATAAATGCAATCCGAATGTTTTCTATTTTCATTGGGAACAAAAAATTCGTGCATAATGCGACGAAACCCTGTCCCTATACGACCATGAACACAGTGATCAAGGCCGCCGCGCCAAGCCCCCTTCAGCTCGAACTGGCGGAGCGCATCGGCCGCGAAATACATAACGGCACCCTGCCCGTCGGCGCTCACCTGACCGAAGAATCCTTCGGCTCGCGCTACGGCGTGTCCCGCACCCCTGTGCGCGCCGCCCTCAAGCTGCTGGCCGACCGCGGCATGATCGAGTACCGCGCCAATGCCGGCTACTTTGTCGTCGAGGGCGGCGCCGACATCACGCTGGACGGCATGAATCCGGGCGGCCAGACGATCGACGACCTGTACAAATCCATCGTGGTCGACCGCATCCGCAACGGCCTGCCGGACAACATCACCGAGAAGGAACTGCTGTCGCGCTACGATGCACCGCGCAGCCTCCTGAACAAGACACTGACCCGCATGGCCTCGGAAGGCCTGATCATCAAGCGCACCGGCCATGGCTGGTCCTTCCTGCCCTCCCTCGGCACCCCGCAGGCGATGCAGGAGAGCTACCGCTTCCGCATGCTGCTGGAATGCGGTGCCTTCCTGGAGCCAACCTGGAAAGTCGACCCCGTGCTGCTGAAGCGCATCAAGGATGCCCACCAGCGCGTGCTCGACCATCCGGAGAACCCGCCCAACTCCGGCGAATTCTTCGCCCTTAACGCCGCGTTCCACGAAATGGTGGCGCGCTTCTCCGGCAACCGCTACATCCTGCAGGCGATGCAGCAGCAGAACAACCTGCGCCGCCTCGATGAAACCGCTGCCTACTACCGCACGCTGCGCGTGCACGGCTCTTGCACCGAGCACCTGGAAATCATCAGCGCCATCGAAGCGGACGACCGCGAACTGGCGGCAGCGCTGATGCGGCGCCACCTGAAAATTGCAACGCCCAAGCCCTCGGTTGCACAAAGTACTTAAATCGAATTTAATACAATCCAAAATACATTATTCCAGCACCGGCTGCAGTAGCGCCCACAAGCGTTCGTAGCCGTCGGGCAGGAGGTGCAGCAAGTCGTCCTGGAAATAGCCGCAGTTATTGCCTCCGCCGCAGAAAAACGCGCCAGTCGTCTCGACAAAGCGGTAGCCGCCCGCTCCTGCGCCGGCGCGCAATCCCGCATTGACCGCCGCGCGGCGTTCCAGTGCATATTCCATGCGAACCCCGCGCGGCAGAATGCCAAGCACCACCAGCTGCGCCTGCGGCCAGGCCGCGTGCAAGCGTTGCACGATGGCCTGGATACCGGCCAGAATCTCGCAGGGCGTATCCTCGGTGCGCAGGTTATTCGTGCCGATCAGCAACACGGCCTGGCGCGGCTTTACCCCGCTCAGGTCCATGTGATCCAGGCGCCACAGCACGTTTTCCGTCTGGTCGCCTGGAACGCCCAGGTTCAGGGCCTTGCGGCCCGCCAGGCCGGGCAGCTTGTCCCAGCGGCCGTTGTCGGAGAAGTGGGCGGTGATGCTGTCGCCGACGAAGACGATGTCCGCGTCCGTCATCGCCTTCAGCCGTTCACTGACAGCCTGGTGTTGCGCAGTCCAGCTTTCAACCTTGCGCCCCGGCGCCTGCGGCGTCGTGGCGCGAAGGCCATGCCCTGCCGGGCACTCCTGCGCGCCAGCCACGGCGCACAGGAAGAACGCCATTGCCGTCACAAGCGTCTTCATTGCAGGTCCAGGATCTTGCCGTTGACGATGGTGTAGACCACTTTCGTGCTCAGGTACTCCTTTGGCTCGATAGCCAGCACGTCCTTATCCAGCACAACAAGGTCGGCCAGCTTGCCTTCGCTGATGCTGCCCTTGATATCATCCTCGCGCGAGGACCAGGCGGGATTCAGCGTATAGGCCTTGATCGCCTGCTGGATGGTCAGCTTCTGCTCGGGATGCCAGCCGCCCTCAGGAAAGCCCTTCTTGTCCATGCGGGTGACGACCGAATAAATATTCTCCAGCGGGTTGTAGGGCGACACGTGCAGGCGGTTGAAGGAGCCCGGCATGTCCGAGCCCAGGTTCAGCACCACGCCAGCATCGATAAAGCTCTTGTAGGGATGGCTGGTGCGGGCCCGCTCTTCGTCCAGTGTGTTGCCAATCTGCGCTACTTCGCGCTCCAGATGGTAAGGCTGCACATCCGCCACAAAGCCCATCTTTCCCGCACGCTGAATATCCGCCTCGGTCGTGTGCCAGACGTGGATCAGGCGATGGCGGCGGTCGCGCGCAGGATTCTGCCGGAACGCATCGGCATACCAGTCGATCAGGGCGTTGACAGCCTTGTCGCCGATAATGTGTACGCCCACGTCGTAGCCCGCCTTGTCCGCATCGATCAGATTGTGTGCGAATTCCGTCTCGCCCGGGAAGCGGTAGGACCATTCGCCCGGCAGGCCGTGGTTGGACAAAGGCTTGAACATCAAGCCGCTGTCGCCGTAGGCCTTCAGGGCCCCGAAGCGCAGCCAGGCGTCACCGCTGCCCGGCCTGACCTTGTGGTCGACCAGGCTTTTCTCGGTTTCGATCGGCAACATGGCATACACGCGAACCGTGAGCTCACCATTCTTCTTCAGCGTCTGGAAGATGCGGCCATCGGTCGCGCTGCGCTCCACATAAAAGGGATAGATCTGCTCATTGGAGATTTCGTCCAGCCGCGCCATATCGGTAATCGACGTAATGCCGACGCGATTCAGGTCGCGCATCACGGCACGGGCCCCGATCAGCTTCTGCTTCAGTGACATTGGCGGCAACTGACGCTCCAGCCCCTCCCCTGCCGTACCATACAACATGCCCGTCAGTTCCCCGGTATTCGGATCACGGCCGTAGGATCCGCCTGCCGGATTGGGCGTCTTGGGCGAAAGGCGTGCCAGTTTCAGCGCGGCCGAGTTGGCGAAGTACACATGATCGAAGCGGCGGATCAGCACCGGGTGGTCCGGGGACACGGCATCGATGGTTTTCAGGTCGGGCACCAGCGGCTCGAAGCCGGCCTGGCGATTCTTGTTGGCGGCGTTGGCGGCGCTCGTCGCCCAGTCGCCGCCCGTGATCCAGATGCCCTTCGGTACGCGCGCCGCGACTTCTGCCAAACGCTTGGCCAGCAGCTGCACATCGTTGACATCGGTCACAGGCACCTGGAAGAACCATTCGGCCGCATTACCCAGGTGGGTATGCGAATCGTTGAAGCCCGGCAGCACACGTTTGCCTTCCAGGTCCAGCAACTTTGTCTTCTCGCCCTTCAGCTTCAGCACTTCCTTGCTGCTGCCGACCTTGACGATTTTCTTGCCGCGCACGGCGACCGCTTCGGCCTCGGGGCGCTTGTCGTCCACCGTCCATACCTTGGCGTTGTAAAGAATCAGGTCCGCGTGCTCGGCGGCGAAAGCACCGGCGCCAATCATGAGCGCCACCGCGGTGGCTGCGAATTTAGTGAACATGCTTCTCCTCGTGGCGTGGGGGCGTTGGCTGTACCGGCGCATAGCTCAGCACAGTGAAGGAATCCGGATGGAAGACGGGCGGCGGCTGCTTGCCGGCTTCAGGCGCGGGCACGCTATAGCCGGCGGTGACGGAGTACAGCTTTTTCGTGGACGGGTCCATTGCCAGCACGCGCACCATAGGGCGGGTGCTGATGTTCTCCACCAGTTCATACTTGTCCGGACCCGTGTGGCGGATGACGGCCATATTCGCGTCCGTGCCGCTGGTCGTCATGATCAGGTGCCGCTCGTGATCCATCACCATGCCATCCACGCCCTGTCCAATTGGCAGCGAGGCGGTGACCTTGCCACTGGCCGGGTCGACGACTACAAAGACCGGTTTCGCACCGCGGCAGCCGATGTAGATGCGATTCGCGGAATGGTCGTATTCCACGGCGACCGGCTGCTCGCAAGGCGCCAGCGGCCAGGTCTGCTGGATGCTCAGGTCTTTCGCATTCAGCTTGTTCAGCACATTCCTGTCGCGCATGGGGGCGAAGATGGAGCCCTTCTCGTCGCTGACGGGCGTATCCATCTTGGTGCTGTCGAAGTTCGTGCGGCGCAGCACCTTGCCGCTGCGCGGATCCATCGTGATATAGGTCGAAGTCTTTGGACGCAGGGCCGTGATGGCGTGCATTTCCTGCGTGGTGGGCTCGTAGACGATGGCGTTCAGTCCCGCATCATCCAGCTTTTCCCACTTGATCAGGGTTAGCGTGGAAAGCTGGATGGTGGTCATGGTGCCGTCCGTATTGACCACATAGGCGCGGTCGAACTGCGGCAGCAGCAGAACGCCGTTGGCGCCCTTGGTCCCAGCCACGTTGGCGACCACTTTATTGCTCTTTACATCGAAAACCGTCAGGCCATCGCCGCGGCGCGCGATGAACAGGTAGGAGCGCGCCGCATCGAAGGCGAGGTAATCCCAGTCCGTATTGGTGCTGGGCAGGACAGTTGCCGACTCAAACCGGTAATTGCTGCCCGCCGCCAAAGTCGCCCCCGCCGACGCCACGCCCGCCGCACAAAGCAGTGCCGCAGCCAGAATAGTACTCTTCAAATTCATCTCTTCACTCTCCTTTTTTTCTCAGAACAGCCACAATTTTTCGGGCGGCATGTGCAGCCAATAGCTCCCTGCATCGAGCCGCTGCCTGGCATAGGCGCGCAGGCTGGTGTCACCCCGTTTGAACAGGCATTCCCAGCGGTCGCCGAGGTACATGCAAGTGAGCAAAGGCAGCTCGATAGCATTGTCGACGCGTGATGTACCCACAACGATTTCCTCGATGCGGATCAGCACCGTTGGTTCGCTGCCGTTCGCAGCGCCTCGCGCAGTGGCGCGCATGCGCACACCTTCGATCTCAAGTTCCGCACTCTCGCCGTTGCGGCTCAGGACCTTCGCCGGCAGGCGGTCGTTACTGCCCATGAATTCCGCCGCAAACAGGGAGTCCGGCATTTCGTACATACTTTGCGGC
>DASWYX010000736.1:0-6394 GCA_036404755.1 Pseudoduganella sp. | reverse complement strand
TGGCCCTGGCCCGGCTGCAGAAGGAGCACGCCCAGCTGCTGCGCGAGAAGCTGCTGGTGCGCCAGAAGCAGGCTGTCGCCAGCCGTATCGGCACGCTGTACACCCTGTCCGCCAGCCTGTCGGCCGGCGCGCCTTTCGTGCCGGTGGAAAGCTACCTGTCCGGCGCCTTGAGCGCGGGCATGATTCCGCCGGAACCGGACTGGCTGATGCTGGACCACTCGGACCTGATCAGTTCCGAGGCTTTCCGCAGCGCCGGTTTCGGCGTGGCGGTGCGCGAGCACCTGGGCCGCCTGGAACAGCAGCATTCCGGCGCCCAGGCTTCATATGCCTTCGTGCTGCTGGCCGAAGCGTTCGGCCCGACCTTCCGCGATACCGGCAGCAATACGGCGCTGTTCCTGCAGCGTTCCCAGCTCACCGAATTCCTGGAAACGCCGACCGCGGCGCCGGTATCGTCGGAGCATGCGTTCTGGCTGTCGATCCTGCTGTGGATGGGCAAGCGTGGCGCGTCGATGCAGATGGCGGCCAGCGACGAGGGCGTGAAGTGCCGCATGGTCACCGCCGAAAACGCGTTGACCCCGTCGCAGCTGGCTGCCTGGGTCGAACAGTTCTGAGTGCCGTGCGCCGCTGGGGCGCCTGATTGGCTAAGATGGGTTTCCACCTTACGGGAGGACACATCATGCCACGAGGAGCCAGCCCCAAACGCGAACGCGAGTACAAGGAGATCGAACGCAAGTTCGAGAAGGAAGGGCGCTACAAGGGCCGCGAGGAGGAAGTCGCGGCCCGTATCGTCAACAAGCAGCGCAAGCAGTATGGCGAGACCAAAACCGCCAAGTCGGCCGACCGCGCCGGCAAATCGCCCGATCGCAGCCTGCCGATCGAGGATTACGATCACCTGACCGTGCCGCGCATCGCCAGCCAGGTTTCCGACCTGAGCGGCGCTGAACGGCGCAGGATTCGGACGTACGAGACGAAGCACAAGAACCGCAAGGGTGTGCTTCAGGCGCTCGACCGGGTGCATTAGCCGCCGGCCGTTCAGGCACGGCGGATCAATGATCCGCCCTACACGCCTCGGTACATTTTATCCGCACAGCGTAGGGCGGATCATTGATCCGCCGTGTATGCGCGCCCGCGGCACATCATTTCTGCGCCAGCAACTCCTTGATCTTCGCCTCCGTCACGTCGTAATCCCCCTCGCCGAAATGCGTGTACACCACGCGCCCCTGCTTATCGATGAGATACGCCGCCGGCCAATACTGGTTGTTGTAGGCGCGCCAGGTCGAATACTGGTTATCCTGCGCCACCGGGTAAGTGATGCCGAAGCGCTTGATCGCCGCGGCCACGTTCTCGTTCTTGCGTTCGAACGGATACTCCGGCGTATGCACGCCCACCACCACCAGCCCCTGGTCCTTGTACTTCTCGTACCAGGATTTCACATAGGGCAGGGTGCGGATGCAATTAATGCAGTCGAAGGTCCAGAAATCGACCAGCACCACCTTGCCGCGCAATTGCTGCTGGGTCAGCGGCGCACTGTTGTGCCACTGGTTGATGCCGCTGAATTCGGGCGCGGCGGCAGGCGCCGTAGCGGCGCTGACGCCGCTGGAGAACACGCCGCTGGCGGCGACGCCGGCGGTGGCCAGCACGGAAATGAGCAGGGCTTTCTTGAACATGGTTGAACTCCTTGTGTTTAGGTGGAAGGCCCGAGCAGGCGGGCAAAAAGTTGAACGTCGAGGTGGAAATAGATGGCAATGGCGGTCAGCAGGACCAGGCCGCCGAAGATTTGCTGCATGCCTTCGGAGCGCACGGCGACCCAGCGCAGGCGTGAGGTGATCACCTGTCCGCCATAAGCGATCAGCAGCATCGGAATGCCGGCGCCCAGCGCGTACACCATCAGCAGGCCGGCAGAACGCGCAGGGTCCTGGGCCTGGGCCACCAGGGCGAGGATGGAAGCCAGCACGGGGCCGGCGCACGGCGTCCACGCTGCACCCAGCGACATGCCCAGCACGAAACCGCCGCCGTTGCCCGGTCCCGGCTGCACGGCCGACACACTGCGCTCAGGCAGGCGTTCGGCGATGCGGGCCTTGACCCACTCATATGGCTGCGGCCACAGTTTCACCAGGCCGGAAATGCCCAGCAGGGCAATAGCGGTATTGCGCAGCGCTTCATGGGTGTCGGTCGCAACGTTCGACACCAGCGACAGCAGCATGCCCAGCGAAGCAAACGACAGCACGAAGCCCAGCACAATGAACAGCGGGCGGGTACGCGGCCCCTTGCCCGCACTGCCCAGCACAATGGGCAGCACCGGCAGCACGCAGGGCGAGGCGATGGTCAGTACGCCGGCGAAAAAGGCAAGCGGCGCTTCTAGCAAGTGGGTCATGGCAGCACTCCGTTTGAATGAACGATGGCTGCATTAGACCGCCCCTGTTTGTCCGGGATATTTGCCGATGTGTCTATACACTCCCCCAGATACATTGGGACACAAAAGTCCGCTACACTTGGGCTATAAAGCAGGCTGACTATAAGAAATCACCGAAAAATGGCAGAACATATCCTCATCGTCGACGACGATCGCGAAATCCGCGAACTCCTGGCTAATTACCTGAACCGCAATGGCATGAGCGCGTCCTCCGCCGCCAATGGCCGCCAGATGTGGGCCGCGCTGGAAGAAGGCCCGGTGGACCTGATCGTGCTCGACGTGATGATGCCGGGTGAAGACGGCCTGCAGCTGTGCCGCGACCTGCGCGCCGGCAAATGGCGTACCGTGCCCGTGCTGATGCTGACCGCCCTGAGCGAGGAGACGGAGCGCGTGATCGGCCTGGAAATGGGCGCGGACGACTACCTGGGCAAGCCCTTCTCCACCCGCGAGCTGCTGGCGCGCATCCGCGCCGTGCTGCGCCGCACGCGCATGCTGCCGGCTGGCCGTGCGCCGGTGGAAACCGCGCCGCTGCTGGAATTCGGCGACTGGAAACTGGATACGACCGGGCGCCACCTGCTGGACGCGGAAGGCACGCTGGTGGCGCTGAGCGGCGCCGAATACCGCCTGCTGCGTGTCTTCCTCGACCACCCGCAACGCGTGCTGACGCGCGACCAGCTGCTGAACCTGACCCAGGGTCGCGACGCCGAGCAGTTCGACCGCTCGATCGACCTGCTGGTGAGCCGCCTGCGCCAGCGCCTGCGCGACGACGCCCGCGAGCCGCGCTACATCAAGACCCTGCGCAACGAAGGCTATATTTTTTCCTCCACGGTGCAGGCGCAAGAGGGCGGTGAATGAGGTTCCTGTTGCCGCGCACCTTGTATGGCCGCCTCGCACTGATCCTGGTGACAGGCCTGGTGCTGGCCCATATGCTGACCTTCTACGTCATCTCACGCGAACGCCGCACCGCCACCGAGTCGCTGATGCTGGGCTATATGGAACAGGACGTCGCCAGTTCCGTCGCCCTGCTGGACCGCCTGCCCGCCGCGGAGCGCCCGGCCTGGCTGCCCAAGCTGCAACGCCGCACCTATGGCTTCATCATCGGTCCGGGCGAGAAGGGCGGCATGCCGGAAGCGCGCATTTCGACGCTGCTGATGAATTCCCTGGAAGAGGCCATCGGCAAGCGCTATGAGCTGGAAGCGGCCGCTTTGCCGGGGCCGCCGGAGCATATGCAGGTCCACCTGCGCCTGAGCGACGGTTCGCCGCTGACCATCGACCTGCTGCCGCGCGGACTGCCGATGGCGCCATGGCTGCTGCCCTTGCTGTTTGCGCAATTGCTGCTGATTGGCGCGATTTGCTGGCTGTGCGTGCGCCAGGCCACCCGTCCGCTGGCGCAACTGGCGCGTGCGGCGGATGGACTGGGCCCTGACCTTCGCCCGAGCCGCATGGAAGAAGGCGGCCCGGAGGAAGTGGCGCGCGCCGCCACCGCCTTCAACGCCATGCAGGACCGCATCTCGAAGTACATGACGGAACGCATGCAAATCCTGGCTTCCGTGTCGCACGACCTGCAGACGCCGATCACCCGCATGCGCCTGCGCACGGAGCTGATGGATGCCGATCCCGCGCAGCGCGACATCATCCTGCGCGACCTGCAGCAAATGGAGGAAATGGTGCGCGAGGGCGTGACCTACGCCCGCGCTGCGCACGGCGGCAGCGAACAGCTGCGCAGCCTGGACCTGGACGCCTTCCTCGACAGCCTGGTGCTGGACTATCAGGACCTGGGCAAGCCCGTTACGCTGCAAGGCACGGTGGGCGCACCGCTGACCACGCGCCCCCTTGCGCTGCGCCGCGTGCTCGGGAACCTGATCGACAATGCGATCAAATACGGCGGCAATGCGGAAGTGGTGGTGGCGCCTGCCGGCAGCGGCGGCGCCGAAATCCTCGTGCTCGACCGCGGTCCCGGTATCCCGCAAGAGTTGCTGGAAGCCGTATTCCAGCCTTTCTACCGCGTGGAAGCCTCGCGCAACCGCGAAACCGGCGGCACGGGCCTGGGCCTGGCGATCGCGCGCCAGCTGGCGCAGGCCCTGGGCGCCACCCTCACGCTGCGCAACCGCGAGGGCGGCGGCCTGGAAGCGAAGCTTACGCTGTAAGGCGCGGCAGCCGGGATGCCTGCGGCTGCCCAGGTGACAACTGCAGGGCTTCCATCAGCTGGGCCAGGCGGCCTGCGTTATCGCGCATGGTTTCGGAGGCGGTGCTGGCCTGCTGCACCAGCGAAGCGTTTTGCTGCGTGGCCTCGTCCATGCCGGTCATCGCCTGCAGCACCTGCTCGATGCCGTCGGTCTGGGCCCGGCTGGCCTCCGAAATGGCGCTCATCAGGCTGGCCACGCGCTGCACGGCGTCCACCAGCTGCTGCATCGTGCGGCCGGTATCGTCCACCAACCGGCCGCCTGCTTCGACCTTCGCGACGGAATCGCCAATTAGTTCCTTGATCTCCTTCGCCGCTGCCGCGCTGTGCTGGGCGAGATTGCGCACTTCGCTCGCCACGACGGCGAATCCGCGGCCCTGTTCACCGGCGCGCGCCGCTTCCACGGCGGCGTTCAGCGCCAGGATATTGGTCTGGAAGGCCAGGCCGTCGATGACGGAAATGATTTCGACGATGCGGCGCGAACTTTCGCGGATCGCGCCCATCGTATCGACCACCTGCGACACCATGCCGCCGCCCTGTACCGCCACCGTGGACGCGCTCAGCACCAGCTGATTGGCGGCATGCGCATCGTCCGCATTCTGGCGCACGGTGCGCGCCAGCTGGTCGATGGTGCCGACCGTTTCCACCAGGCTGGCAGCCTGGGTCTCGGTACGTTGCGACAGGTCGCTGCTGCCGGTGGAGATTTCCTGCGCCGCAGCCGTGATGGCGCGGATGCCGGAATGCGCCTGTTCCACCGTATTGCGCATGCGGTCGAAACTGTCCTGCAGCGCGTGGCGGCTGCTTTCCTCGTTCGCCTCATTGCGGCGCAGCGTGATGGCGAGGTGGCACAGGGCAGCCGCTTCGATGACCACGTACACCGCATGCACGAGGATGACCGGCAGCGATGGCCTGGCAAGGCACATGGTGCCGAAGCCCAGCTCCTGCAGCTGGTTGAACAGCAGGTGATGGACGGCGATCACGCCGGCGCTGAAAACGATTACACGCCAGTCCTGGTAATAGACCAGCAGGGCGAGCAGCACGAAGATGCCGAAGTGCAGTTCGATCATGCCCATCGACTGGTGAATGTTCAGCGCGCAGTAGAGCATGGTGGCGGCCCCGATCGCGAGCCTGGTGGCAAGCGCCTGCGGCATGGTGAAGACCATGATGGTCGGGACCAGCGCCGCCGGCAGGCCGACGACGATGGCCGGGCCCCAGGTGCCGTACCAGGGCGCGAGCGCCAGCGACAAGAGGAAGAGCAGCCACAGCACAGGCAGGAAATAGCGGTGAACTTTCAGGATGTGCTCTTCTTGGCGCATACATTTCCCTTGTTGTGTTATTAAAGAGTCATAGTATTCTCGCAAGTCATCATACTTGTCCAGCGGAATGTATTTTCCGTGCGACAAATTCTTGGACGAGCCGCTAAAATGCCGATCCTTCAATAATGTTAAAAGGATCAGATGTTTCAACGATTTACCGCGCTGTCCTTGGCCTTGCTGGCGCATGGCGCAAGCTTTGCGTCACCATCCTGCCCCCAGCATTATGCCGACGGGCGATCTCCTGAAATCCGCAACGAGAAACTGGCGCGCGCCACACAGGAGCTGTGCTACCAGTCTTTCGGCCTGATGCATTCCGGCCTGACGCGTACGCCGCTGTGGTCCGCCGAGCACCTGACTCCGTCACACATCGAAGCGGCGCAGAACCTGTCGCGCGAGAACAGCTTCCATCCCGATCCGCAGCTGCCCCCGGCGCAGCGCGCCGAGCTGTCCGACTACGCGCGCAGCGGCTTCGACCGCGGCCAC
>DASWYX010000735.1:0-3877 GCA_036404755.1 Pseudoduganella sp. | reverse complement strand
ATACCATCTTCAATTGCGTGCTGCTGGACGAGTCGGCGCTGAACCTGGAAGAACTGGCCCGTGCCTGCGCGGTGGAACCCGAGTGGGTGGTGCACCATGTGCGGTCGGGTATTTTGCTGGGCGGGACGGAATCGCGTCCCGAGGCATGGCGCTTTACCAGCGTGGACCTGGTGCGGGCCCGCCAGATCAGGCGTATTGAACAGGATTTCGACGCCAACGAAGATCTCGCGGCGCTGGTGGTGGACCTCAGCGAGGAGGTGCAGCGCCTGCGTACCCGCCTGCGCGCCCTCCACGGCTGACCCCGTGTAACGTCCCCGGGGTCAGGCACCCTGTGTTACATCAGCCCGCTTAGCGCGACTGATCGTTGCCGCCGCCGCGCGAGCCGGATGTCTCGCCGCGCGACTGGTTGCCGCTGCCTTGCTGCCCAGCGCCTCGGCCGGACTGCTGGTTGCCGCCGGTCAGGTTTTCACGCTGGCCCTGGCTCTTGTTATCGGTGGACTGCTGGTTGCGCCAGTCATCCGATTGCTCGTTGCGGTTTTTGTCCGATTGCTGGCTGTCGCTGCGATGGCCCATGCCGGAACGTTCGCCGCCCTGCTGGGCCTGGCGTTCGTCCTCATCTTCCGCAGTCAGCTGGCGGCCTTTCTGGCCGGTCGATTGCTGGCTGCCCTGCTGGCCCGACTGCTGGTTGCCGCGCTGGCCCGACTGCTGGCTGCCCTGTTGGCCCGACTGGCGGCTGGACTGATTCTGATCCTGTTGGGAGTAGTCGTCATCGCGGCTGCCGCTGCTGCCTGCGCCGCTGCTTTGCTGGTTACCGCTCTGCTGGTTACCACGGTTCTGGTTGTTCCCTTGGTTCTGCGATGTCATGATCTGTCTCCTTTCTTTTCACGGTGAAGCTAGAGGTCATCCTAGGCTTGCGACCGGGCAGGGCGTGTAGGCGCACGCGCCGCTGACTTGTAGGACTGGCTCCTAGAAAGGATGGCGCGGCAAGTTATGGTCGAGGGTAATAAATTGCTCCCTTAGCCACTTGCCGGCCGGGCCCAATTCATTGTCGCCGCGATGGATCACATACATGGGATAAAGCAATTCACTGCCTTCCTGCACCTGCAGGCGGACCAGGCGGCCCTCCTTCAGATCGTCGGCCACCATGGCTTCGGGCATATTGCCCCAGCCCACGCCGCCGCGCAGCAGCGCGTGTTTCGAGCCGAGGTCGCCCAGCCGCCAGTCGCGCAGCGCCTGCACGCCGAAATCCTGGCCCTCGGTCAGGTGGGAGCGGTCGGTGATGACCAGCTGCAAGTGCTCGCGCAGCAGCGCGGTCGGCAGCACGCCTTCGATCTGCGCCAGCGGATGACGGGGCGAACATACGGGCATCATCTTGACATGACCCGCCGCATGCCGTTCCAGGTCCGGCCCGCCCGCGGTCACCAGCCCCGCCACGCCAAGCTGGCAGCGGCCTTCCTTCACCTGCAGCGTCACCCCGCCCAGCGCTTCCGTATGCAGGCGCAGCGAAACGGTCGGGAACTCGATCTGGAAGGCATCCAGCACGCGCACCAGCAGGCAGGTGGGAAACATGATGTCCACCACCAGGGATACTTCCGGCTCCAGGCCCTGGCCCAGCGCCTTCGCCCGGGAGCGCATGCCGTCCACCTTGCTGGCGACGGCGCGCGCATCGGCCAGCAGCGCCTTGCCCGCCTCGGTCAGCACCGGCTTGCGCTTGCTGCGGTCCAGCAGCTCGATGTTCAGCTGTTCTTCCAGGTTGGCGATGGTGTAGCTGACGACGGATTGCGTGCGGTGCAGGGCGCGCGCCGCGTGGGCGAAACCGCCATGGTCGATCACGGCAATAAAAACACGCAATTGTTCGAGGGTGGGCAAGCCGGGGTCACGCATAATCAAGAATATCGATGCTACCAATAGATAAAAACCAGGTTTTCTCGATATTAAACCCGTTCTATGATGACTGCAATCTACTTATTGTTCCTCTGAGGAGTCACAAACATGGCAAAAGTTCTGCACATCAATAGCAGCGTTCGCACCGAAGGTTCCCTGTCGCGCCAGCTGTCGTCTGAATTCGTAGCAAAGTGGAAAGCCGCCAACCCGGCTGACACCGTCGTCGAGCGCGACCTGGCCGCCAACCCTGTGCCGCACCTGACCGAGCAAATGATGGGCGCCTTCTTCACCCCGGCCGAGCAGCGCAATGCCGAGCAAGCCTTCGTCGTGAAGACTTCCGACACCCTGGTCGACGAACTGCTGGCTTCGGACGTGATCGTGATCGGCGCCCCGATGTACAACTTCTCCGTGCCGTCCACCCTGAAGGCATGGATCGACCACGTTGCCCGCGCCGGCCGCACTTTCCAGTACGGCGCCAACGGCCCTGAAGGCCTGGTGAAAGGCAAGAAAGTGTTCGTGTTCACCGCCTCCGGCGGCGCCTACAGCGAAGGCCCGGCAGCAGCCTACGATCACCTGGTGACCTTCCTGCGCACCTTCCTGGGCTTCATCGGCCTGACCGACGTGACCTTCATCCGCGCCGAAGGCGTGGCAATGGGCGAACAGGCCGTGGCGGACGCCATCGCCAAGAGCCGCAAGTCTATCGACGAGCTGGTAGCTGCTTAAGCACCGCAAGTCTTAATCCCTGAAGTGACTTTGGGCAAGGAAGCGGCTGGCTTTCTTGCCCTTTTTTCATTATGCTGGTGAGCATGAAAAAATTGCTCCCAATCATCCTTACCAGCCTGCTGTGCTCCGCCTCGGCCTCTGCAGCCCCGGCCAACAAGCCGGAGGAAATCAAGGCCATCACCCAGGTCGCCGACGATTTCCAGTCCGCCCTCAAGACCAAGAACCACAAGCAGCTCGCCTCGCTGATGCTGAACGCGAGCATCCTGTTCACGTCGCCGGCTTCGGACGAGTATGTGCGCAAGGCGCGCGAAGAGTCCGACCCGACGACCGATGGCGTGCGCGCCGGCGGCTTCCATGACTTTGCCGGTTTCCTCAAGCGCGAAAAGCGCCAGGTGGAAGAGCGCTTCAGCAACCTGAAAATCACCCAGGACCGCGATGTGGCCTGGATGCTGTTCGACTATGAATTCGTCATCGACGGCAAAGTGCAGAACGATGGCGTGGAAGCGTGGCAGCTCGTCAAACGCGACGGAAAATGGAAGATTTACTCGGTGACCTGGTCCGTGAATCCACGCGACTGAGCCCCCGCAGGTATGATGTAAACAATATGCCCGTTCCGGAGAGTCCATGAAACGCCTGCACCTGCTCATCATCGACCCGCAGAACGACTTCTGCGACCTGCCAGTGAGCTATCTGCCCGAGAATCCGGCCACGCGCACCGCGCATGCGCCCGCGCTGCCGGTCGCGGGCGCGCATCAGGACATGCTGCGCCTGGCGGGCTTGATCAATCGTGGCCGCAAGGGCATCGCCGCCATCACCGTCACCCTCGATTCGCACCACCGCTATGACGTCGCACATCCGACCTACTGGGTGGCGGGCGACGGCGGCCCGGTCCAGCCCTTCACGCAGATCGCCGCCGCCGACGTGCGCGCCGGGAAGTTCAGTCCGCGCGACCCCGCCGTGCGCGAACGCACGCTGGCCTACCTGGATGCGCTGGAGGCGGCGGGGCGCTACAAACTGATGGTCTGGCCGGTGCATTGCGAAATCGGCTCCTGGGGCCACAACGTGCACGAAGACGTGCGCGAGGCTTATAACCACTGGGAAGACCAGAACCTGGGCGTGGTGGAGAAGGTGACGAAGGGTTCCAGCCCCTGGACCGAACACTACTCCGCGGTCATGGCCGAAGTGCCCGACCCGCAGGACCCGCACACGCAGCTGAACCGCCAGCTGATCGACAGCCTGGCCAGCGCGGACCTGGTCTTCATCGCCGGTG
>DASWYX010000734.1:0-2722 GCA_036404755.1 Pseudoduganella sp. | reverse complement strand
CGCTCCAGCGACGTATCGGCCTGGATGAACAGCTCGAAGATCTCGTTCAACATATTGGCCTGGATGCCGATGCCGTTGTCCTTCACGCGGATGCGCACCTGCTCGTCCTGCACCTCGGCACTCAGGCTGATGGCGCCGCCGCGCGCCGTGTACTTGGCCGCGTTGTTCAACAGATTGGAAAGCACCTGCGCCAGGCGCGTGCCGTCTCCTAGCAGGATCACCGGAGCATCGGGCAACGCCACGTCCAGCTTGTGGCCCTGGCTTTCGATGAAGGGGCGCGTTACTTCCAGCGCATCGTTGACCACATCGCGCAGGCTCACCTGGTCGTGGCGGATGGTCAGCTTGCCGGTCGTGATGCGCGATACGTCCAGCAGGTCATCCACCAGGCGTACCATCTGCTTCAGCTGGCGTTCCATGATCGTGCGGGCGCGCTCGACCGCGCCGGCATCCTTGCTGTTGACGCGCATGATGTCCAGGCCCGTGCGGATCGGCGCCAGCGGATTGCGCAGCTCGTGCGCCAGCGTGGCCAGGAATTCATCCTTGCGGCGGTCCGCCAGCAGCAGCGCGCGCTCCGCGCCCTGCCGCACCTGCATTTCGTGCTCCAGCGTGCGGTTGGCGTCCTGCAGCGCGTGGGCGCGGCGCCCGATCTCGGCCAGCATGTCATTGAAGGCGGCGACCAGGGTGCCGGTTTCGCCGGTGGCGTCGCTGCGCACGCGCAGGTTGAAGTCGCGCCGCTGCATCACTTCCCGCGCCACGCCGGTCATGGCTTCCAGCGGCCGCGTGATGGCGCTCTGCAGGCGCGAAGCCACCAGCGCCGCCACCGCCAGGCTGAAGATCAGCACCGCCACCAGGATCATTGCGTAACTGGCGACCCTGTCCAGCAGCCGGTAGCTGGCGTTGAGATACACGGTGCCAACGCGCTCGCCATTGTCCACGATCGGGTGGTAGACAATCATGCTGCCGCCCTGGATCGCATAACCGATGGGGCCCGGCCGTGCCGGGAAGGTGGGCGTTTCGATCGGCGACAGGCCATAGGCCGCAAACAGCGAGCCATTCGCCAGGTAGATCGCGCCGGAGCGGATCTGCGGCCGCACGCGCAGCAGGGAAAGATTCTGGCGCGCCGCCGCCGGGTCGTTGAAGCTGACCGCCGGGGCGGACATGGTGGCAATGATCTCCGCCTGCGTGGTCAGGTCGTCCACCCAGCCCTGCTGGAAGCTCTTCAGGTCATATACGAGCATGCACACCGAGGTCGTCACCAGGGCGACCAGGGTTGTGACCAGGGCCATCAGGATCAGCTTGGCCCTTACCGTACCTGCCTTCAATCGAAACATTACTGCCCACCCTTCTGCACCTGATAAGCCACCGACAGCAGGCGGGAGCTGAGCTTTACGTTATTCTTTTCCGCCGCCGGCAGCGAAACCTCGAAGCGCACACGGTCCTCCACCACGCGGAAATTGATCACACTGCCCTGCTGCAAGCCGTTTTCAACTTCCGTGACAGTCAGCACGCCCTGCTGGGCTGCCGCCCGCAACACCTGCTGGGGGCGCGACGTGTCGCCGCCGATAAACAGCAGCTGGACACCGTTCAGCGCATCGCCTTCATGCAGCGACTTTACCTCGATGGGACGGTTATTCACCGTGCGCCCCTTCGCAATCTGCGTCAATTCGGCGGCCACATCGTCCGCCTCCATCACGCCCACCGTGTACTGCGCCGGCGCCTCGCCCTGGAACTCCACATAGCCGAGGAACTTGTACAGGAAGGCGGCTTTCACGCTGCGTTCCAGGTTTTGGCCTTGCGCCTGGTTCGGCTGCGCGCCGCCGGCCAGGCAACTCAGGGCCGCCAGCAGGAACAGCGGCAGCAACAGCGCCAGCAGGCGGTTGCCCCAGGCCTGGCTGGGTGAAGGCAGCGGTGGCAATATCGCAGTACTCATAGTCGCAGTGTGAGTTTCAGGAGGACATTGCGTTCGAAGACGCCGCGTCCCGGGAGGGGGCCGAATTCGGCGTGGGTACGGTGCAGCAGGTTCTGGCCGATCAGGGACAGGTCCAGATTCGGATTCACGCGCCAAAGCCAATGCAAATCGAGTTCATGGTAGGCCGGAACTTCCGGCTTCGGCAAGCGGCCCATGCGGCGCAGCGTCCAGTCAAGCTGCATATTGCCGGACAGCTCATGCGAGGAACGCAGCATCCAGTGGTTGCGCGGGTCGTTGGTGGCGCCGGCGACGGTGACGTCGCGGCTGCCTGGCTTCAGCGTGGTGTCCACGTCCTGCAGCACCAGGCCGCCATACAGGCGCCAGCGCGCGGCAGGCTGCCACTGCAGCCACATTTCGGCGCCGCGCACGCGGCCCTCCGATTCATTGCGCAGCTGATAAATTCCGGTATTCGGCGCGTTGACAGGATTCGGTTCGATGGTGCGCAGCTTGTCGTAGTCCGCATTGAACAGGGTAATTGAATAGGACAAATCAGCGCGCGGCTGGCCGCGATAGCCCAGTTCAACGACGTCGGCCGTCTCCGACCTGAAGTCCGGGCCGCCGCCCAGCACATAGCGCTGCACGCCTGCCACCGGCGACGTGACGCCCGGCAGGTAAAGGTCGCGGTCCACCCGTGACGGCGCGCGCACGGTATGCGCGACATTGCCCCAGACCAGCTGGTTCTGGCTGGGCGACCACGCCAGCCGCACGCTGGGCAGGAATTCGGCGCCCGTGTAGTTATTGTGTTCGAGCTTT
>DASWYX010000733.1:0-16384 GCA_036404755.1 Pseudoduganella sp. | reverse complement strand
TTGTCGGTTGTTCGTTGCCGGGCGAGACGACACTGGCGGTGTGGCGCACGCCGGTGGCCACTCCCTGAAGCTGATCCATGATGACTAAGAATTAAAACCCATTAGTCTTATGGTAACTCATCGCGCGGTTGTCGTGGGCGGCAGATTGCCCGCCAGGTAGGCGGTGACGGGACGGATATCGAAGCTCGCCCCTTCGAAATGCAGGGCGCGTGCGATGCTGGCCGCTTCATCGTCGTTGCCGCAATCGACCACGTAAAGGCCCAGCAGATCATCATCGGCCTTGCCGGCTTCGAATCGCATCACCGGCCCAAGCCGTCCCTCGCGCGCCAGGCGCTCGCGCAATGCGGCGTGGCGATCCAGCACCGCAGCCTGCTGTTCCTCCGTCCACCCGGCGACGGAGCCATAAATCAGGAGTGAATAGAGCATGACACCTCCTTGGTCGACGCTTTAATATTAACTTATTTGAAACGATAAGGAGATTCAATGGTGCGCTGGCAAGCCGTGGCCGTCATCGGCATGTTGTGGACGGGCGCAGTCCGCGCCGATGCGGTGGACCAGCTGGTGAAAGCGGAGATGGCGCGGCAGCACATTCCGGGCCTGAGCATCGCCGTGGTGCGCGAAGGGCGCATCGTCAAGGAGGCCGGCTATGGCCTGGCCAATGTCGAACACAATGTCCCGGCAACGCCGCAAACGGTTTTCCAGTCAGGCTCCGTCGGCAAGCAGTTCACCGCGGCGCTGGTGATGCTGCTGGTGCAGGATGGCAAACTGGCGCTCGACGCGCCTGTGGCTGGCTACCTGCCGGATGCCCCGCCTGCGTGGTCCGGCATCACCGTGCGCCATCTGCTGACGCACACCGCCGGCCTGGCGGAAGAAGACCGCTCCCAAGACTTGCGCAAGGATTTCACGGAGGACGAGTTGTGGCGCGCCATCGCCAGGGTGCCGCTGCAATCGCAGCCCGGCGGGAAATGGGCCTACAGTAACCTGGGCTATCAGGTGCTGGGCATCCTGTGCTCGCGCGTGGCAGGCAGGTTCTATGGTGAGCAGCTGCAGGAGCGGGTCTTCGGTCCGGCCGGCATGCAGGCGCGCATCATCAGCGAACGCGATATCGTGCCGCACCGCGCGGCCGGCTATGACAGGGTGAATGGCGTGCTGCGCAACCAGGAGTGGGTGTCCCCGTCCGTGAACACGACGGCGGACGGCAGCCTGTATCTGACCGCGCGCGACCTGGCGCGCTGGTCGATCGCCCTGGAAGGCGACAAGCCGCTGAGCGCCGCCATCAAGCAGGCCAGCTGGACGCCGGCGCGCCTGAAGGACGGCGGCGAAGCGCCTTATGGCTTCGGCTGGATGGTGGGCGACTACAAGGGACACCGCTTCGTGCAGCACAGCGGTGCGTGGCAGGGCTTCACGTCGCATATCGTGCGCTATGTGGACGACCGCCTGGCCGTCATCGTGCTGGCGAACCGCTCGCAAGCCGACCCGGCGCGTATCGCCGACCTGATTGCAGGCCGCTACATCCCGGCGCTGGCGCCTGTCCAGCACAGGCTTCCGCCCGCCGCGGCCTTTGCCAAAGTCCCGTTCTACCTACGCGGCAGCATGAATGGCTGGGGCCTCGCGCATCGCCTGCAGGCGCGGGAACCCGGTGTGTACGAAACGCGTATCGAGCTGGATGCGGGGCAGCACAGTTTCAAGATCGGCTCGGAGGACTGGAACGACATCGATCTGGGTGCGCGCTTCGATGAAGCGGCCACGCAAGCGGCGGCGCCCAAGCCGCTGGAAACCAAGGGCGGCAACCTGACCCTCGATGTGCCGCGCCGCGCGACCTATGTATTCCGCCTGAACGTGAGCGGTGCGCCACGGCTGCTGGTAAGCCCGGCTATTTGATGCAGACCGCGCGCACCGCCTTCACGTCCGTGATGCCGAGCAGGACTTTCTCGATGCCGTCCATCTTCAGCGTCAGCATGCCGTCTTCCAGCGCGGCGGACAGCAACTGGGCGACGCGTGCGTGCTCCTGCAGCAGCTTCTTCACGCGGTCGGTGCCGACCATCAGTTCGTGCAGGCCCACGCGGCCCCTGTAGCCCTTGTTGCACTCGTCGCAGCCAACGGGACGGTATAGCGTGAACTGGCCCTGCGCATCGGCGTAGCGTTCGCGCCAGCCGGCCGCGATGCGGGCGCGGGCGGCGGCCGCGTCCTGCCTGAAGGCTTCCGTGTTCTGCAACTCCTCGCTGTATTCGGACAGCAGCAGTTCCAGCTCCGCGTCGCCCGGATGGTAGGGCGCCTTGCAGCTGTTGCACAGGCGCTTGGCCAGGCGCTGCGCCAGGATGCCGAGCAGGGCGTCGGCGAAATTGAAGGGGTCCATGCCCATGTCCAGCAGGCGCACAATGGACTCGGGCGCGCTGTTGGTGTGCAGCGTGGCGAACACCAGGTGGCCCGTCAGCGAAGCCTCGATGCCCATCGACACGGTTTCCTTGTCGCGCATCTCGCCAACCATGATCACATCCGGATCGGCGCGCAGGAAGGCGCGCATCACGGTCGCGAAATCCAGGCCGGCCTTGCGGTTGACCTGCACCTGGCGCAAGCCTTTCTGCGTGATCTCGACCGGGTCTTCCGCGGTCCAGATCTTGGTCTCCGGCGTGTTCAGGTAGTTCAGCACCGAATGCAGCGTGGTGGTCTTGCCCGAACCGGTAGGGCCGCAAACGAAGAACAGGCCGTAGGGCTTTTCGACGGTGGCGCGCAGGCGGTCCAGGTTCATCGGCAGCACGCCCAGCTTCTCCAGCGGGATAGGCTCGCCGGCGGCCAGGATGCGCATCACCACGTCTTCCACGCCGCCGGTGGATGGTATCGTGGCCACGCGCAACTCGATATCCAGCGGCCCGTACTTCTTGAACTTGATCTTGCCGTCCTGCGGCTTGCGGCGTTCGGAGATATCGAGGTCGCACATGATCTTGATGCGCGCCACCATGGCCGCGCGGTAGGCGGCCGGGATCTCGATATACGGCACCAGCGTGCCATCCTTGCGGAAGCGGATGCCGGTCTTGCCCTTGCCGGGCAGGGGTTCGATGTGGATGTCGGACACGCCCTGGCGGTAAGCCTCGACGATGATCTTGTTGACCAGCTTGACCAGCTCATTCTCGACCGCTTCCGAGACATCGGCGTCCTGCTCTTCGTCCGCATCCTCCATGCCGGACAAGAGTTCGCCCACGCTGGCCGTATCGCCCGGCGTGCCGTAGAACTGCTCCACGGTCTGCGCGAACTCGCGCCCCGTGCTGACGCAGTACACGACTTTCGAACGGGGGAAGATCTGGTTCACGATGCGCGTCTGCATCACGCGCTCGGGATCGACCGTCATCACGGTCAGGCCTTCCTTGTTCTCTTCCAGCGGCAGCCAGCCGGACTCCTCCACATACTGGCGCTTCAGGTTCTTCAGCAGATCCATCGGCTTCACGCGGTCAGCCCTAAACGGCTCATACGCCACGTGGTAGTAGCGCGCCAGCGAGGCGCCGATGGCGGGCAGGCGCACCTGGAAGTCGTCCACCAGCACGTCCTCCACGCGCAGGTCCTTCTTGCGCGCCGAGCGCACGGCCAGCTCCAGCTCCGGACCGGCCAGCACGGCATCGGCCACCAGGCCGTCGTAGCGCGTGCGTACCTGCGGTGCAGGCTTCATGCGCTGGGACAGCGCCACGGACAAGGTCTTGCACAATTCGCGCACGCCATCCAGCGCCATGGGCGGGAAAGGTCCGCCGCCGCGGTGGTTGATGAACTGGACCACGCCCAGCAGCTCGTTCTTCCCCTCGTCCATCAGGGGCGCGACCAGCATTTCGCGCGTGCGGTAGCCGGTGCGCTGGTCAACGCCTTTCTGGAAGTGCAGGTCGGGCGAGATGCGCTTCAGTTCAGCCGAGTCATAGACGTCGGCGATATTCAACGTCTGGTGGGTGAGGGCGACATAGCCGGCGATGCTGCTGGGCGCTACTGCCAGCTTCAGGTCGCGGAAGGTGGTCAGCCCCGTCTTGACCTTGGAGACGATGTAATCCTTCTCGAAATCCATCGCATACAACGTGAAGCGGTCGCAGTGCAGCAGGTCGCAGAATTCCATGCCCAGGTCGAGCATGATTTCATCGATATTGCTGGTGGCGTGAATCTTCGTAGTGACTGCCTGCAGCTTGCGGAAGAAAGCCAGGCGCTGGCTGGTGTCGTTGCGTTGCGGGGTCTCTAAGTCGGTATCGCTCATGGTCGCTTTTACAGTGCTACTTCCAGTCCTTCATAGGCCAGGAAAACCTGGAGTCCGTTGAGCTGGGATTCGTAGCGCGCCATCACTTCCGCGAACACGGCTTCCAGCTCGTCGTCGCTGCGGGTTGGTTCGTGATGGGTGCAGTAAAGCTTTTTGGCGCCGGCGCGCAGGGCCATGTCGAGCGCACTATCGAAAGTGCCGTGGCCCCAGCCGACCTTGGAAGGATACTCCTCCCGCGTGTAAGAGCAATCGATGACCAGCACATCGGTGCCGCGGATCAGGTCATCGATGGCGGCCGTGCGCTGGTCCACGTGCTCCTGGAAGGCCACATGCTCCGGATGGCCGGCCGGATAGATATTGAATAGCGGCTCGTGGTCGCCCGAGAAGAACATGGACTTGCCGTTGCAATCGATGCGGTAGCCCAGGTCCGTGACCGGATGGCTCATCACGACGTTGGACACGGTCGCGTCGCCAATCTGCACCGGCACGCCGACGGTCAGCGTCCGGTATTCGATGGTCGCATCCATCTGCGTTTCGCTAACGGGGAAATAACTGTTCTGCAGCTGCACGCCCATCACATGCTCGACGCCCTTGCCGGTATCCGGATCGATGGCGCCATGCAGGCGCACGCGGCTGCCCTTGATGAACAGCGGAGAGAAGAACGGCAGGCCGTGGATATGGTCCCAGTGGCTGTGGGTGATGAAGATGTTGGCGTGGATCGGACGTTTGCCGGAGGCGACCAGGGATTGCGCCAGGCAGAAGATACCGGTGCCGCCATCGATGACGATCAGGGTGTCGTCATCGGTGCGCACTTCGATGCACGTGGTGTTGCCGCCGTAACGCACAGTGCGCGGGCCGGGCGAGGGGATGGAGCCGCGCACCCCCCAGAATTTGAATTTCATTGATCAAAGTCCCTAGTTTGCTCTTTTATTGCCTTGCCGCTAATTGTGATGAGTGATGTGGCAAGTGCAACACCCAGCGATGATAGCGTTTTTTCACACCTTCCGGACCGATTTCACACATTTACAGGCGTTGCAATATACAAGCGTTTGCTCAGGAGATACACTTTCGGGCTATGGACGACCTGACCCCCACCCAAATTGCGCAGCGCCTTGAGCAGCTGACCGAATTAAGCGTTGCCCTTGGCGATGTCCGCGACATCGATCTGCTGCTGGAACGCATACTGCTGGTGGCGAAAGGCATGACGCACGCCGATGGTGCAACCCTGTACCGTCCGAGCGAAGACCGCCGGTCCCTGTGCTTCCACATCAGCGTGAACGACAGCCTGGGCATCCGCCTGGGCGGCAGCAAGGGCAAGGCGGTCGATATCCCGCCCGTGCCCCTGTACCGGGATGGCGATGAAAAGAATCTGGAATCGGTGGCGGCGTGGTCGGCGCACTCGATCAGGTCGGTCAATATCGAGGACGTGTATGCCTCCACGGAGTTCAATTTTTCCGGCATGCGCAAGTTCGACGAGCAGTTCGGCTACCACTCGCAATCCTTCCTCACCGTGCCGATGCACGACCATGAGGGCGAGCTGCTGGGCGTGCTGCAGCTGATCAACGCGAAGAACCCCGTCAGCGGCGAGATCGTCGCTTTCTCTGCCACCGACCAGCGCTTCATCGAAGCCCTGGCGGCGCAGGCGGACGTGGCCCTGACCAACCAGCGCCTGATCGCCCAGCTGGAAGAGCTGCTGGAAGCGCTGGTCAACCTGATCAACATCGGCATCGACGAAAAGTCACCGTACACGGGCCGTCACTGCCAGTTTGTGCCGGTGCTGACGATGATGCTGGCCGAAGCCGTGCATGACACGCAGGAAGGGCCAATGTCCGGCTTCCGCATGTCCGATGCCGACCGCAAGGAACTGTGGCTGGCCGGCCTGCTCCACGACTGCGGCAAGATCACCACGCCGGTGCACGTGGTGGACAAGGCGACCAAGCTGCAAACGATCTACGACCGCATCGGCCTGATCGACACGCGCTATGAAGTGCTGATGCGCGATGCGGAAATCCGCGCGCTGCGCAATGAACTGGCCGGCGGCGACGCGGCCGCCATCCGCGACCGCCTGCAAAAGGAGCTGGCCACGCTGCGCGACGAGCGCGACTTCCTGCGCCACGCGAATATCGGCGGCGAGGGCATGAAGCCGGAAGACCAGCAGCGCGTGCACCAGATCGCGGCGCGCCGCTGGATCGGGCCGGACGGCGTGGAGCAAGCCTTCCTCAGCGAAGACGAAGTGCTGAACCTGACCATCCGTTTCGGCACCCTGACCGACGACGAGCGCAAGATCATCAACAACCATATCGTGATGACGGTGCGCATGCTGGAATCGCTGCCCTGGCCCAAGCACCTGCAGAACGTGCCGGAATACGCGGGCGGCCACCACGAGCGCATGGACGGCAAGGGTTATCCGAAGGGGCTGCGCAAGGAAGACATGTCCGTGCCGGCGCGCGTGATGGCGATTGCCGATATCTTCGAAGCGCTGACGGCGCGCGACCGCCCGTACAAGAAGGGCAAGGCGCTGTCCGAATCGCTGGACATCCTCGGCAAATTCAGCCTGAACGGCCATATCGATCCCGACCTGTTCGATATCTTCATCCGCAAGAAGGTCTACCTGGAATTCGCCCGCAAGCACATGGACCCGCGCCAGATCGATGCGGTCGATGAGTCGCGCATTCCAGGCTATACGCCCTGATGCGCAAACTGCTCGTCCGCCACGGCGCGCGCTGGCTGCTCGGCTTGATGCTGACGGCCGCCGCCGCGCTGCAGCTGGCGGGCTACCTGCACTCCGAGTCCATCGAAAGGATGGACACCTTCTTCGCCGGCCTGCGCATGCGCATGGAACAGCCAGAGCTGGACCCGCGTGTGGTCATCGTCGACATCGATGAGCGCAGCCTGGCCGAAGTAGGGCGCTTCCCCTGGAGCCGCGACAAGCTCGCGCAACTGGTGCAGCAGCTTACCGAACATTATCAGGTGGCGGCGGTGGGCTTCGACATTTCCTTCCCCGAGCCGGACACCAGTTCCGGCTTTGACGTGCTGCAGCGCCTGTCCCAGCGCGAGCTGAAGGACGTGCCGGGCCTGGGCCGCCAGCTGCAGCAGCTGCAGCCGCAAATGGATTACGACGGCCTGTTTGCACGGGCGATGGCAGGGCAGCCGGTGGTGCTGGGCTATAGCGTGTCCGGCAGCCAGCGCAAGGGCGAGCTGCCCAAGCCCGCCTTCACCGTGGATGCGCTCAACGGCCGCACGCTGGACGCCTACAGCATCAGCGGCTATGAAGCGAATATCGGGCGCCTGCAGGAGGCTGCGCACGGCGCCGGCATCTTCACGGCGCTGCCGGACCGCGATGGCGTAGTGCGCTCGTCCGCGCTGCTGCAGCGCATTGGCGACGGCTATTACCCGACCTTGTCCCTCGCCACGGTGGCGACCGCGCTGCGCGCCCGCGCCATCGCGCCGCTGTGGGAAGGCACGGTCGACACGCTGAACGAGGCCCAGCGCAAGAGCGGCGGGCTGGATGCGATCGCGCTGTTTCATCCGGAGGGCCGCATCCGCATTCCCGTCGGCGAAGGGCTGACGACCACGGTGCAATTCCGCGGACGCGGCGGACCCAAGGGCGGCGCCTTCCGCTACATCCCGGCAGTGGACGTGCTGAAGGGCAGCGCCCGGCCTGAGCTGCTGGAGGGCGCCATCGTGCTGGTCGGCACCACGGCGCCGGGCCTGAACGATTTGCGTGCCACGCCGGTCAGCGCCGAATATCCGGGGGTGGAAATCCACGCCAACCTGATCAAGTCCATCCTGGACGACAGCTTCAAGTCGCGCCCGGACGTGGCGACGGCGCTGGAAGTGATCCAGGCACTGGTGCTGGGCGTGGCGCTGACGCTGGCGCTGCCGGTGCTGGCGCCGGCCTGGTCCATCCTGCTGGCGGTCGCTGCGGCGGCCGGGGCCGCGGCGCTCAACCTCCACTTCTACAGCAAGTATGACGCGGTGCTGAATGTCGCCACCATCCTGCTGCTGGTGCTGGGCCTGTTCATCCTGAACCTGGCCTGGGGCTATTTCTTCGAGGTACGACGGGGCAGGGCGCTGGTGTCGCGCTTTGGCGAGTATGTGGCGCCCGAGCTCGTGGCGGAAATGGCCGAAGACCCGGAAAAATACAATATGGATGGCGAAAGCCGCGATCTGACCGTGATGTTCGTCGATGTGCGCGGCTTCACCACGATTTCGGAAGGACTTACGCCGAGGCAGCTGCGCGAGTACATCAATCTTTATCTGACGGCGATGTCCGAAGATATCCGCGACTCCCACCGTGGCACGCTGGATAAATATATCGGCGACGCGGTGATGGCCTTCTGGGGCGCGCCGGTCGCCTTCCCGGACCATGCCAGTCGCGGCGTGGCCACGGCGCTGAAGATGCAGCAAAGCGCCGCCCGCCTGAACGGGGAATTCCTGCAGCGCGGCTGGCCGGAGCTGAAGATCGGCATCGGCCTGAATTCCGGCCTGATGCATGTGGGCGACATGGGCTCCAGCATCCGCCGCGCCTATACGGTGATGGGCGATGCCGTCAACCTGGCGTCGCGCCTGGAAGGGATCACCAAAGTGTATGGCGTGGGCATCGCCGTCGGCGCCGCCACGCGCGCCGCCGCGCCCGAGTTCGCCTACCGCGAGCTGGACCTGGTGCGGGTCAAGGGCAAGAACGAGCCGGTGGCGATTTTCGAGCCGGTCGGCCTGGACCGCGATATCGATGCCGCCACGCGCGCCGAGCTGCGCGCCTGGGATGAGGCGCTGGCCCATGTGCGCGCCCAGCGCTGGGATGCGGCGGAAACGGCCCTGAACGCCTTGCGTGCCGGACACGACCGGCCGCTGTACGCCCTGTATGTAACAAGGGTGATATGGTATCGCGCCAACCCGCCCGGCGACCGTTGGGACGGCGTCACAAGCTTCGAAACGAAGTAAAAACACCTCAACTTTGCGCCCGCGACGAGCGTACAATAAAGCTATCAGCGGATCTGCACACGCTGGAGAGTCAGAAGAAGAATTGCTCTGAATCTAGGCAAGAAGAACATTGCCGGGAGAGCCCGAGATGAAGTCGCTTCGCATGTGCCATATAGCCGGGATGGCTCTAGCCTCGGCATGCAGTACCGTTGCGGCCAGTCCGCCAGTGACGGACGCAGCAGCTGCGCAGTCGTTCGCGCCCGCCAATCCCCAGCTCAGCTTCGACATGGCCGCCTTGCAGCGCGGGCTCGTCGACCTGCCCGGCCCCCCGAGCAACAACGTCACGCTGCGCATGGCGGCCACGATGACGAAATCCCTGCCGCGCGACTGGGCCGTAAGTGCCAGCCTCAGCACGCAGTACGGCACCGGCGACGTGACCCAGCAGGAGTTGTTCGCGCCCGCCACCAACACCTCGCTGTCCCTGATGACCAAGCGCGACTATCTGAAAGACGGCGGCTTCGCCCGCAGCGTGGAGCTGCGTTCGCCCAATCTGTGCGCCGCCTGGCTGCATACCTGCCGCGCCATCATGTTCTATGACCGCAATTACATTCGCTACAACCGCGACTATGGCGGCCAGCTGCGCAGCGGCACCGTCGGCAGCGTCGGCGTCGGCGTACGCATGCAGGTGCGGAAGGGCATGAACCTGCAACTGGATGCCGGCCGCGTTACTCGCAACAACCAGATGCCGGACGACGCCCGCGCCCGCGTCAGCCTGCGCCTTGGCTATTCCTTCTGATTTACCCCGTCTTTTCCACCGTTTCCGAACGGTCGGCCGTTAAATTTTTGCTCACAAAGTGTGTCATTTCGGCTTAAAATGCGCGACTTGCATTGGTTAATTAGTTATTTCCGTAGATAAATAACGGATAATTCTCCCTGCTGTTTCTCCATCCCAATAAAAAACACTCCATTTATGAAATACCGCTTGGCCGTTTTGCTTGCCGCGTCTACGTTTGCGTCCGCCGCTTGGGGACAGGACGTGATCCGATTCGAAATCAGCCGCTTCGACGTGCAGGGCAATACCCTGCTGCCGCAGTCCGAAGTAGAGCGCATCGTTGGTCCTTATGCCGGTAAAAACCGCGATTTCGGCGATGTCCAGCGCGCGCTGGAAGCGCTGGAAGAGGCCTACCGCGCGGCGGGATACAGCGTGGTTACGGTGGAACTGCCCGAGCAGGAGCTGGACCGCGGCGTGGTGCGCCTGAACGTGGTGCAGACCAAGATCGGCCGCGTGACCGTCACCAGCAACCGCTATTTCGACGAAGCGAACATCCGCCGCAGCCTGCCGCACCTGGAAGAGGGCAAGTCGCCTAACCTGAACCGCGTGTCGAACGACCTGAAACTGGCAAACGAGAATCCGTCGAAGAAGGTCACGATGAAGCTGCAAAGCGGCGAGCTGGCCGATGAAGTCGATGCGAAACTGGAGGTGAGCGACGAGAGCCCGTGGAAGGCCATGCTCAATGCGGACAATACCGGCACCGAGCAGACGGGCCGCACGCACGTGGGCGTGATCCTGCAGCACGCGAACCTGTTCGGCCGCGATCACGTGGCCAGCCTGCAGTACACCACCTCGGCCGAGGAGCCGTCCCGCGTGAAAGTGTATGGCGCCGGCTACCATATTCCGCTTTATGCGCTGGGCGATGCGCTGGACTTCTACGCCAGCTATTCGAACATCGATTCCGGCACCGTCACGGCGGGCGTGTTCAACCTGGCCGTCAGCGGCAAAGGCGCCGTGTATGGCGCGCGCTATACGCACAACCTGGCCAAGGTGGGAAATTACGAATCGAAGCTGCAATTCGGCGTCGATTACAAGGCCTTCAAGAACAGCGTCGTGCTGCTGGGCCAGGAGCTGGGCAACGACGTCAGCGTCCACCCGCTCAGCGTGGCCTATACCGGCAGCTGGACGCAGGGGCAAAGCGAGACCGCATTCTCGGCCACCTTGTTGCGCAATATCCCCGGCGGCTCGCGCGGCAAGCAGGAAGACTTCACGCGCGCGCGCGTCGGCGCCAAGGACGATTACAGCATCCTGCGCCTGGGCGCCAGCTACAGCCGCGTGCTGGCGGCCGACTGGCAATTGCGCGCGCTGTTGAACGGCCAGTTGACCAGCGATGCGCTGGTGCCGGGCGAACAGTTCGGCATCGGCGGTTCTTCCTCGGTGCGCGGCTTCAACGAGCGCGAAGTGTCCAACGACGTGGGCGCCGGCGCCAATCTGGAGCTCTACACGCCGAACCTGTGCGGCGACAACTGGCAGTGCCGCGCACTGGCCTTCTACGACACGGCCTGGGTCAAGCGCCGCCACGCGCTGGCGGGCGAACTGGAAAGCACCACCATCGGCAGCGCGGGCCTGGGCCTGCGCGTGCTGCTGTCCACCTATGTGAACCTGCAACTGGACTACGGCCATGTGACCAAGGCCGGCGTTACGGGGCGTAACGGCGACAACCGCCTGCACGTGCGCCTCGGCCTTTCCTACTGAGGCAACACCATGAAACAACACGAACAATTCAAACTGCAGCGCAAACTGCTCGTGGCGACCATCACGGCCTGTTTCGGTACGGCCCATGCGAATCCCGTGGCGCCTCAGGTGGTCGCTGGCCAGGCGGCCTTCAGCCAGCAGGGCAATGTGTTCTCGATCACGAACGCGCCCAACACGATCATCAACTGGCAGAGCTTCTCGATCGCGCCGAACGAGATCACGCGCTTCATCCAGCAGAATGCGAACAGCAAGGTCCTGAACCGCATCACGGGCCAGGACCCGTCGAAGATCCTCGGCTCGCTGCAGTCGAACGGCCAGGTATTCCTGATCAACCCGAACGGCGTGTTGTTCGGCAAGGATGCGCGGATTGACGTGAACGGCCTGGTGGCCTCCAGCCTGTCCCTGTCCAACGCCGACTTCCTGGCCGGGAAGCACAACTTCAAGGCCGAAGGCGCAGCCGGCAAGGTCGAGAACCAGGGCCGCATCACCACGCCGCAGGGCGGACAGGTCTTCCTGATCGCGCCGAATGTCGAGAACAGCGGCATCATCACGTCGCCCAAGGGCGAGATCATCCTGGCTGCGGGCCAGAGCGTGCAGCTGGTCGATTCGGCCAATCCCGCCGTGCAGGTGGTGGTGTCCGCGCCGGCCGACCAGGCACTGAACCTGGGCCAGGTCGTGGCGCAGGGCGGCCGCATCGGCATCTACGGCGCACTGGTGAACCAGCGCGGCAGCGTGAACGCCGACAGCGCCGTGATGGGCGAAAACGGCAGGATCGTGCTCAAGGCCAGCGGCCGCACATCGCTCGAAGCGGGCAGCGTGACCAGCGCGCGCGGCGCCGGCAAGGGCGGCGATATCCAGATCCTCGGCAAGCAGGTCGCCCTGACCGGCGACGCCCGCGTGGACGCCAGCGGCGCCCAGGGCGGCGGGTCCGTGCTGGTGGGCGGCGACTACCAGGGCGCCAATGCGTCCGTGCAGAACGCGAAGCAGACCTATGTCGGCAAGGACGCCGTGATTTCCGTCGACGCCATCGACAACGGCGACGGCGGCAAGGTCGTCGTGTGGGGCGATGACGCGGCCAGCGTGCACGGCACGATCACCACCCGCGGCGGTGCTGCCGGCGGCAACGGCGGCTTTGTCGAAACCTCGGCGCACACGCTCGACGTGGCGGGCCTGTACGTCGACGCCGGCGCCGCGCATGGCAGGCACGGCACCTGGCTGCTGGACCCGTGGGATGTCGAAGTGAACGCTACCGGCGGCGGCGCGGTGTCGGACGTCCTGGCCTTCCTCAACGGCGCGAGCAGCGGCCTGACCCAGATCGCAGTCTCCGCACTGAACCTCAATGCGGACATTGTGCTGCAGGCGCGCAATGACCTGACCATTGCCGAAACGCTGAACCTGAGCACGCAGGGCGCAAGCGTGACCGCGCTGGCGGGCAATCACCTGAACGTCAACGCCCCCATTACGACCAATGGCGGCCGCATCGTCCTCTCCGCGAACGACGCCGGTGCGCCGGCCACGGGCAGCGGTGTGCTGACGGTGGGCGCTGCGCTGACCAGCGGCGGCGCCTCAGTGTCGCTGAGCGGCGCCAACGTCAACCTGAACGCTGCACTGAACGCCGGCGCCGGGGACGTGACGGTCGCCTCGAACAAGTCCGGCGGCAAGATCACGATCGGCTCCACCGGCAGCATCGCGGCCAGCACCTCCACCCGCGTTCCGCTGATACAGCTGACGGCTGACCAGATGGACCTTACGGGCTCCATCACCGGTGGCGCCGACGTCTGGCTCGCGCCCCTGACCGCAGGCACCGCCATCAGCGTGCGCACGACGAAGACCGGCAGCGGCCTGGAATTTACGCCGACTGAACTGGCCGGCATCGCCGCGCGCAATCTCGACATCGGCAATATGAACACCGGCGGCCTGGAAGTGGCCGGCGCCGTTACGCTGGCAAGCGTCGATGCCCTGGCGCTGGCCAGCCGCGGCAATCTCAATGTATCGGCCGGCGTGACCTTGTCGCGCACCGATGGCGCGATCAGCGCGGTGGCGTATGACCCGACAGGCGGCATAAACCTGAACAGCGGCGCAGCGCTGGCGGCAGACCACGTGGTCATCAAGGGCGACAAGGTAAGCATCAATAGCGGCGCAGCGATCACGACGGGTACCGCCAGTAATGCCAGCGTCAGCATCGATCCGTACACCAGCTCCTCCGCGATCCGCATCGGCGCCAGCAAGACCGGCGCCACCGGCACGCTGGAACTGACGGGATCGGAACTGGGCCGCATCACCGCGCCGCGCCTGACCGTCGGCACCGGCACCGTGCATACGGGCGCCGTAACAGTGGATGGTGACCTGAACCTGGACAACCACGCCACTGGCACGGGCCTGCTGGCGCTGGGCGGCAGCAGTATCGCCCTCAACGGCAAGGTGACCGCCGCCGGCGACCTGGCGCTGCAAGGCACGGGCGCGATCACGCAGAGCGGCGAGATCACCGCCAACTCCTTGTACGTGACCGGCTCTTCGATCACGCTGAACGCCAACAATGTGCTGGGTGGTGTCGCAGCCCAGTCCAGCAGCAGCGACATCAGCCTGAACGCGAATTCGAACCTGAGCCTCGTGCATACCAGCACTCAGGCAGGTCTCAACGGCATGAATTTCGGCGGCATCTCTACCACCGGCGACGTCACGTTGAAGGCCAACTCCCTCATCCAGGATACCGACGCCCCTGTCGTCGCGCGCAAGCTGACCATCAACTCGCCAGGCGATGTAAGCCTTTATGCGCATGAGTCGAACAGGGTGGCGTCGCTCACGGCGGAGAACGTGGGCAGCTTGCAGTACTTCGGCAGTGGCAGCACGACGGCGGAATCGGTCTCGATCGCGTCCAATTCTTACAGCGAAGCTAGCATCAGTATCCGCGCCGATGACCTGACCGTGAAGAATGTTGATGCACGCGGCCAATACCTGTATTTGAACGGCGGCTCCGTGGCGCTGGCGTCGAATGCCAGCGTCAAGGGAGGCACAGTAAACGTGACTGCCGAAGGCGGATCGCTGAACACTGCCAGCGGCTCGAAGGTAGAGGGTAACTGGATTCGATTCCGCAGCGACTCGATGAACCTTGACGGCGATATCAAGGCCAACACCTACACGGGCACGAACGTTGCGGGTCAAGTAACGCTAGGCACCTACTCCACCGGCGCGATCACGCTTGGTGATCCCAGCTCCCAAACGAACCAGAGCGGCCTGTCGCTGAGCAACGCCGAACTGCGCAAGATCAGCGCCTACACCATTTTCGTCGATGGCACTGGCGGTTATGGCGATGGCTACGGAAATTACGGCGGTGCTATCCTGCTCGACAATCTGGCGCTGACCAATGGCTTGCTGACCGGACGCCTGCAAGTCAACGGCAGCAGTATCAACGTCGGTCATTCGATCGCACTGGATAATGCGATCCTGGAGCTGAACGCTACTGGGACATTGACCAATACTGGCCAGGTGTCGGCCAAGTCGGTGGCGATCACCGCCAATACGCTGACCAATGGGGGCTCGATGACCGCCCAGTCGGTGAAGGTGGATGCAGGCACGCTGACGAATAACGGGATGCTGTCCGCCAAATCGGTGGAGATTGACGCAGACCGGTTTGTGCTGAGCGGAGCGACCGGCACTGGCATCAACGCGGACAATGGCGCCGGCACGGTATCGATTTACAGCAGCGGCTCCATTGGCCTGGGCGGCGCAAACGCGCTCACCGGCGCTGCTGCGCCGGACAGCTTCCTTGGCGACGCCGCGCTAGCTTCGATCGCGGCCGGCAAGCTGTCGATCGCATCGGGCGGCGCGCTGGCTGTCACCGGCGCCGTCAATCGCCCGCTGCTTTCGCTTGAACTGGAATCCCATGGCGTGGCTGGCCTGACGATTGGCGCCAACCTTACCGGCAAGATCGTGAATCTGGTCGGAGATACGATTGATCTCACTAACGGCACGGTGAATGCCGATGTCGCATCGCTGCGTCCCTTTACGCACAACAAGGAGATCGTGGTCGGTGCGGCTTGCAGCGTTGCCGGCAACTGCCTATCCCTCACTCAGTTGGCCAAGGTACAGGCGCAAACCGTGGGCATCGGCTCCTCCGGCGACTATGACGGAAATATCGCGGTCAACGGCGCCACGGGCCTGAGCGCCGCTACGACGCGTCTTGGCCTGCTTACCGCCGGCAGCATCGCGCAGACCGGTGTAATCACGGTGCAGGAACTGGGTGTCGAGGCGGGCAATGGCGCCACGCTGAATTCGGCCAACAATGTCTCCAGGCTGGCCGCGAACGTGACGGGCAATTTCGCATTTACCAGTACCGGCAGCCTGGCAGTTGCCCGCCTGACCGGTACGGACTTCAATGGCGAAGCGCTGTATGACCTGAATGGCATTACGGCCAGTCAGAATTCTGCGCATGACCTGAGCGCCGTTTCCCTGAATGTGGGTGGTTCGCTGACGCGCAGCGACGGCGTGATCAAGGCCGATAAACTGGATGTAATGTCCGCCGGCAGTATCGGCGCCGCGGGTGCGCCGCTGCTGACGAAGGTCAGCGAGTTGAGCGCCGAAAGCACGGCGTCCAGCGGCACGATGCCGATCGTGATCACGAATAACAAGGCAGGGTATTCGAACGCGCTGACTATCAAGAAGCTGAAGCTTGCGAGCGGGAACGGCGGCGCGATCACTGTCGACAATTA
>DASWYX010000732.1:0-6427 GCA_036404755.1 Pseudoduganella sp. | reverse complement strand
CCGGATCCGCCATCGGCACGGCGTGGCCTGAAAGGGCCGCCACGCACAAGGCGAGGAAAGCAGCTACACGAAAGGAAAGCAGCAACATCCATTCTCCTTATGACCAATGCCGACCAATTCGGCAAGGAGAAAGGGTACTAGTGACTTGCTTTCTCAAAAAGTGCGAAATTCATTAGTGGCCTTTATTATATTGGCGCACGCTCCTAAGGAATTCCGCACTGCCGGCGCCTCCTTAGTAGCTCACGCGCACGCCGACGCGGTAGGTGCGCCCTACCGAGTCGTAGACCGCCGGATTGAGCGCGAGGCTGAGGTTGGTCTGCGGCACCAGGACCGGTGCGCGGTCAGCCAGGTTGTCGATCTTGAAGTACGCCGTCACCTGCTTCGAGTAGTTATAGCTACCGCCGAGGTCGAAGTAGACCGCTCCCGGCATATGGTTGTCGTAGATGGTTGGATGGGCGGCGGTCGGCAACGGGCAGTTGCTGCGACACTCGATGAATTCATTGTTGAAGACACCGGCGCCGATCCAGCGCTCGCTCAGGTTCAGGCCAAGCTTCCCGTTCAACAGGCCATCCCACGACTGCTGCACCAGAGCCTTCCACTTCGGCGTGGCGCCCGTCATCGCGCCGGCGCCTTCGATTGGCGTAGTGCCCGGTACGCCCGGATCGGAGATCGAGTGGATCATGCGCGAAGCCAGGCCGCGCAGAGTCACGCTGCCCGGCAGGGCAAAGTCGGCCATGTTCTTGCGGTATGCCATCTCGAAGTCGATGCCCCGCGTATGCAGCGACGCGAAGTTGAAGCTTTGCGCCAGCACATAGTTGGTACCGGCCGGCCCGTTGATGGACACCGCCGAGCACACTTCCTTGTTGCCGCCGTAGCACAGGTCGACTTCCTGCTGCGGGTTCAGCGAGCTGATCACGTTGCGCACCTTGATGTCGTAGTAGTCGACCGAGAAGTTGAAGTTGCGCGCCCAGCTTGGCTGGCTCAGCACCAGGCCGAAGGAATTGTTACGCGCCTCTTCCGGCTTCAGCGCCGGGTTGCCGACATTGCGCTGCTGGATCTGTATCGATTGGCCCTGGTTGTTATTGACAGCCTGGTTAGTCACCGTCATGGCGGCATACAGCTCGGACAGATTGGGCGCCCGCACATCCTTCGAACTCACCGCGCGCACGCGCAGGCCGTCGATCGGGGTCTGCCAGGTGGAGCCGACTTTCCACGCGCGCGCCTTGCCGGACGTGCTGTATTTCTCTTCGCGGTCGGCGATATTGAGGTTGGCCTCACCCAGCGTGGCCGACTTCAGGAACGGGATATTCAGCTCGACATACCCTTCCCTGACGTTGAACGAGCCTTTGCCGTTGTGATAGTTACCGGCGAACCAGTTGTCGCCAGTGACGGACAGGGTCGGATCGGCCGGATGCTCCGGAGTATAGGGCGATTCCACCGCCACGCCGGCGCCGTATGGATCGCCGTGCACCGAGTACTCCTCGCGGCGCCACTCCGCGCCAAAGGCCAGCGAGATCGGTCCCGCCCAGCCCTTGGCCAGCTCGCCGTTGATGTTAGCGCTAACAACATTCTGCGACGAATCCGTGTGTTGGAGTGGACCATTGGATGGTGCGATGTAATTCCATCCCGCCATGTTGATCGGCACATTGCCGAAGATATTGATCGGCTGGCAGCCAGCGGCGCGTGCGGCGGCGCTGCGGCAGACGATCTGGCCGGCGGCAGGATCCTTGATGGCGTCGATCGCAAAGTTGTAGCGCGGGTTCAGCGTAATGTCCTTCACGCGGATCACGGTGGTGTTCTCGCCATGCTCGGCGTAGGCATCATACGTCCAATCCTTGCCGAACAGGTCGAACTTGCCGTTGGCGCCGATCACGCCGCGGCGCTGGGTGCGGGTTGGATGCACGTTGATATTGGCCGGGAATTCGCCGTTCGAGGTGCCGACCGACATCACACCGTTCGGGTAGCCGGACGCGCAACCGGCAGCCACCGATGGCGGCAGGAAGGCATTGTCGCAGCGGATGGACAGATTGCCCTGCTTGGCCGCGCCCGGATTCGGCGAAAACACCGATTTCACCTGGGCCCAGTTGCCGGTGACATAGATTTCATTATCGGCATCGATATCCCAGGAGATGCGGCTATAGGCCACCTGGCGCTTGAAGTTCATGGCCAGGTTGGTGCCCGCGCCGACACTGCCGTCGCGGTCGCCGCCTATGCAGAAGTTGCCGACGCAATCCGTGCCGTACTGGAAAGGATACGGCGTGCCGCCCGGTCCGAAGGCCGTGCCTTTCAGCGGACCGTTGGTGATCAGGCCATATTTCGCGTACTGGATGTGCTGGGCATTGACGATGCTCTTGTAGCGCGGCGCGCCGGCTGCCTGCATGGCCTGGGTCGATTCCTGCAGCGCGGGATTGTTGTACCAGGTACGGCCGCCTGCGCCGACCTGGCCGAAGCCCGGCGAGTCGATGCCGTTCTGCTTGGTGAATTCGCCACTGACGGTCACATGCAGGCGATCGTCGGCGAAGCCCTGCCCCCAGGCCGCTTGCACTGTGCCGCTCTTGTCGTCGTGGTACTGGGTTTCGCCGCCCGCGACGTTGGCCTTGAAGCCGGTGAATTTCTTGTCGGTGATGAAGTTGACCACGCCGCCGATCGCGTCCGAACCGTAGGACGCCGAGGCGCCGCCGGTCACCACATCGACCCGCTTGACCAGCAGTTGCGGGAACTGGCTGACGTCGGTCACGCCGGTCACGTTGGCGCCGACCACGCGCTGGCCGTCCAGCAGGGTCAGGGTGCGCAGCGTACCCAGGCCGCGCAGCGACAGCGAAGACAGGCCCTGGATGCCGCTGGAGGTGCTGAAGGTGTTGGTGGTGCGGCCGGTGCTGCCCTGCAGGGCCGGCAGTTCGATCAGCGATTCAAAGATGTTCGGCTTGGCCGCCTTCTCGAGATCGGCGGACGACAGGCTCGTGGTCGGCGTCGGCTGGGTGAAGCCGCGCGCGGCAATGCGCGAGCCGGACACCACCACGGTATTTCCGTTGCCGCTGGACGCGGCGGCAACCTCGGCCGGCTTCGCCGGTTCCGGGCTGGCCGCAGCCGGTTCGGCCTGGACTTCCTGTGCGTGACCGGGCATGGCCAGCATGGCGCAGGCGCTGGCAACGGCCAGGTTCATCAATCGACGCTGAAATGGGGTTTGCATAGTCAGTCTCCTATTTTTCTGCTTCTAAAAACACAGCGGCCGCCCATGGCGGCCTGCTGTGCCTGCTACACGTCAGAACTTATAACGCGCGCCGATCATGTAACGCGGTCCCGCCTGCGTTACATTCAGCGTTGATGCCATGGTGCGTCCATGCTGACGCTGGGTCGCGTCGTTGAGGTTGATCGCCTCGAACTGGAAGCTGAGGTTCTTGTTGAAGTTGTAGCCGATGCTGACGTCGAACTGACCGTAAGCGTCGGTGTACACCGGCGCCGCGCGGCCATTGCCATCGACCGTCGCAGCGAGGAACTCGTCGCGCCAGTTATAGGCCACGCGCACCGACCAGTCCTTGTTCTCGAAGATGCCGACCAGGTTGGCCGAATTGCTCAAACCGAGGATTGCGAACTGGTCGTTGACGTCCGCGTCGTTGTACTTCAGCGGCGAGTGGACATAGGTGTAGTTCGCCTGCACGCCGAAGCCACTTTCGCCGAACATATGCTGTACGTTCACCTCGGCGCCACTGACATTGGCCGATTTCTGGTTCGCATAGGTGGTGGTCTGGAAGTTGAGCAGCGGATCGCTTGGCAGGCCGGTAATGGTGCCGTTCAGCATGCCATCGCCCTTGACGCCCGTTTTCGTTACCCCCGGCTTGCCATCGAAATTGCCCAGGATGTAGTTACGAATACAGTTGGTGTCGGCCGCGGTACAGCCGTGCGCCAGCGCTTCCTTGTAATAGGCGCCGCCGATTGGCGTGTGCAGGTCATACAGCGTCTGCGTGACCAGGGTCTGGCCGGCGTAGTTGTCCAGCTTCTTGTGGAAGTAGGCCAGCGACAGCAGGCTCTGCTTGTCGTAATACCATTCCCACGACACGTCCAGGTTTTTCGATTTGACCGGCTTCAGCGCCGGGTTGCCGACCGAGGCGCTACCGCCGGTAAAGACGTTGGCGATGGTGCCCAGCGTGAGGCCGCCCTGCAGCTGGTCATATCGTGCACGGCCAATGGTCGAACCCGCACTGAAGCGCAGCTTCATGTCGCTGCGCAGATCCGTATCCAGGTTAATGGCCGGCAGCACATTGGTGTAGGACGCATCGGTGTTGCTGAAGGCCTGGCCGCCGAAAGTGATCGGCAACTCGTTCTGTGCGACCCAGACGACTGCCGTGCCCGGCAGCACCTGGGCGGTGGAGCTGACCCTGGTGCGTTCCACACGCACACCGACCGAGGAGTGGAAGGGAATCGCCGTATCCCAGTCGGTGTCGAAGGACAGGTAGCCGGACGTGGTCTTTTCCTGCAGCGTGCGGTCCGTGTCGGGATTGCCGAAGTTGGGCAGATACGCAGCCTGGTTACCGACCGCGTTCGCGGTGACCTGGCGCACCTTGGCAAAATCGAAGGTGTAGAGCGTGCCGAACAGGTCAGGCGAGCCTGCGCCGTCGAGCTTGTTGAAGAAGGACGGCAGGGAATTGGCCTGGAACAGGCTGGCCGGATAGTCCGATGCCTTGGTCGCCCCACCCCAGCTGTTGTTCTGCACGTTGGAATACGTCGAGCGATTGGTGGTATCGGTAAATCCGACGCCGAAGTTCAGGTTGGACGCCTCCATCAATTGCAGGCTGCCCTTGGCTTGCGCCTGCTTGATCACGGATTTCTCGTAGCTGTTATGGAACCACGAGCCCGCGGCCTGGATGGGCGCATTGACCAGGTCGGCAGGACGCATGCTCAGGATGGGCAGCTCGTGGGTCAGATCCAGTTTGACCGGACCGCGGCTGAAGCTGGCGTTGGAGAGCGCGTTCTCGCTGCCGAACGGGCTGTCCGCCCCCGACTCGGCGGTCGAACGGTGCGCGTCGAATTCCAGCTTCAGGCCCGGGCTGGGTTTCCAGGCAGCGTTGAAGCCGATCGACTTGTTCTTCGTCTTGGTGGCGAAGTCGCTGCCCACGACCGAGATATCCTGCGGCGTCGGATAGACTTCCGAATAGGTCAGCGGGCTGACCACATGGCCGCTCGGCCAGGTGCTGGTCGAGGTCGGCGTCTGGGCGAACCACACGCTGAGCTCGTTCCGCTTGGTCTGTATCTTGTTTTCGGAATAGGTGTAGTCGAGGGTGGTCGTCAACTCCTTGACCGGGCGGAACTGGAAGGTCAACTGACCGTTGGTACGCTGACGCTGAACGGCGGCAACGTTGTAGTTCATGTTCTGCGGGATCGAGTAAAGCGCGTCCTGCGCCGGACGGTTGGTGATGTTCTGTGAACCAGGCTGGCCCGGTTGCGGCAGGGTCTGACCGTCGATCACTGCCGATCCCAGATAAGGTCCCTGGTAACCGTTGAACAGGCCGGCGCGGTTGAAGCCGGAATCGCGCGACTGGTAGCTCGCGCTCAGCGAGACACCAAAGCGGCCATCGGCGCTCGTGTTCGAGTAGATGCCGGACACTTCGGGCGTAACGCTCTTGCCCTTCATCGATTCCGGTACGTGGTCGTTCGACGTGTCCTTGACCGCCTTCACGCCCACGCTTGAATGCAGGCCGGGGTTGTCGAAAGGGCGTCCGGTGACCACGTTGATGGTGGCGCCGATGCCGCCGGTCGGGCTGTCCGCGCGCCCGGTCTTGTACACCTGAAGTTGCGAAATCGATTCCGAGGCCAGGTTGGAAAAGTCGAACGAGCGGCCGGACAGGTCACTGAGGTCGGTAGTCGGCATCTGGCGGCCGTTCAGCAGCACCAGGTTGAAGTCCGGTCCCAGGCCACGCACGGTGACCTTCTGCCCTTCGCCATTGCTGCGGTCGATGGATACGCCGGAAATACGCTGCAGCGATTCCGCCAGGTTGGTATCGGGGAATTTGCCCATGTCTTCGGCCACGATGCCGTCGACGATGCCATCCGAATTGCGCTTCAGATTCAGGGTCGACCGCATACTGGCGCGAAGGCCTGTCACGATCACTCGGGCGGAATCATCCGTCACTGCATTGGCTTGTGCGTTGGCTTGTGCGTCGGCTTCCTGGGCATGGGCTGCCATGGCCAGCGCACTGCACGCGCTGGCGACGGCCAGGTTCATCAAATTACGCTTGAATTGTGTTTGCATCGAATCTCCGTTTTTTGTTCTTACTATCGTTTGCGCGGTGTTGCGGGTTGTATCGGGTCGGTAGCCTCCGTGTCTGGGTTGAAGCGATCAATGCGATACGGCCGTCTTCAGGTAGCCGTGCATGTCCAGCCAGCGGACATAGCTGTCGAACCACCCGGTGCTGGTCGTAGTTTTGCGGTA
>DASWYX010000731.1:0-2512 GCA_036404755.1 Pseudoduganella sp. | reverse complement strand
CAGCGGCATCATCGAGAGCCCGCTGCTGAATGGATCGATCTACGCGTGGGGAATTCATCAGCCGGGCGAGAGCTATTACGCACAAGCGGACCTGCATGGCGCCTACTACCCGAAGATCACTCCATTCACCGAGGTCACGCTATCCGGCAAGGTGTCCGCCCAGCTGACCGGGATCGCCGAAGACGCCAGCTCCTCGTTCTCCACCGCCAGCATGTCGATCACTTTCGGTCGCCAGACCTTCTGGCGCTACATCAGCCTGCGCGGCGACGTGCACACGCTGGACGAAGAGTTCAGCCTCACCTTCACCAACGATACCGCCCAGACGCTCGACTTCGATTGGCATTCGTACGCACAAGTTAACGCGCCGATACCGGAGCCCAGCCAGTCGACGATGCTGGTCCTGGGCTTTGGCTTGCTCGGCCTTCTACGTCACAGCAGACTGGCGTTGAGGCCGAACATGCGCCACTCCGAAAGTTCGTACGATTCGATGAGCTCCTGCGCGTAGTACGGGTCCTTTTGGAGCAGCGCCAGGGCGTCCTCTTTCGACCGCGCGCGATAGATGAACAGGGCGCCGGAGTCGCCTGTAAAGCGGCCTGCCATCAGCAGTTGGCCGCTGGCCTTCAGTGCCTGCGCGTAGGCGCGGTGCGAGGGACCGGCGACTCCGATGCGCGAGCGGTCGGCGCCGAATTTGGCGTAGCCGACGTAGGTTCGCCTGGCGTCACCCGCGGCGCCGGCCGTGGGGCGGGCCGTGGCGCGGTGGTCTGGTGGCACCAGCGAGGCGGCCAGCAGATCGGCGTCACTGTCGACATCGATCCATTCATCCAGGCGATAGCGCTCGATCGCGCCCTGCTGGACGAAGGGGTCGCGCAGCACAAGGGACTCGGCTTCCTGCGGCGATGCAGCCGAATACACCAGCAGCACTCCGCTGGGCCGCCCATCGTCGCCCAAGAGCGGGCCGCCAGTCAGCAGGTGGCCGTTCTCGCGCAGCGCATCGGCATAGACCTGATGCTCGGCGCGGGATGCGTTCACCTTGTTCCGGTCCGTGACATAGGTCGCGTAGTTGACGACCTTGAGGCGCCCTGCCGCAAGGGTCAGGGGCATGCCGCCAAGCGCAAGACTGGCGGCGCCTGCGGCAGTGGTTGCGATGAAACGGCGGCGGGACAGGGTTCGGGACATCATCATTTCCTTTCAACGGGCGCCTTGGAGGCTTTGAGCAGCAAGGCGTGTACCGCCTTCAGTATTTCGTCGGACAAGGCCGGATCACTGCCGGCGACGGCGCGCGCCGCGGCCATCGCTCCAATCTCGGCCGCCACGATGGCAAGCCCCAGCCGGTGCCGTTCCGCCTCGGGGATGGACGCATCCAGCACCGCTTCAAATGCAGCAGCCTTCTCCTGGAAGCCTTTGGCAAAACGCTCGCTGATATCCTTCCCGTGCCGCGAGATTTCGCTGGCGGACGCCGTCATCGGACAGCTTGCGCCGGGATCGTCCCGGTTCAGCGGCGACAGCAGATAGTCGAGATATCCTGCAACGCTGCGCTTGCGGCGCGCACCTTCGCCGCGGAAGGCTTCGCGGCTCATGGCAAGTCCGGTGGAAAACGCTTCCGACGCCAGCGCATCCTTCGAGCGGAAATGCGCATACAGCGCGCCATGCGTCAGGCCTGCTTCGCGCGCGATTTCGGCAACGCCCACGCCGTCGATGCCGCGCTCACGAAACAGCTTGCTGGCCGTGGCCAGCAGCGTTTCCCTGTTTTCGTCGTACTGTTCTCTTTTTACGTACACCACTCATCTCCTCCACACGCGTCACGAAAAGGCCAGCAGCGGCTTGGCATCATGCCCCGCGCTTTCGGCGTCGGCGAATGCCTCGAATGCACGGTCGGGCGTGTAGCGGCGCGACGCCGGCAGCTTCAGGCTGCCCTCCGCCATGCGGCCCAGCAAATTGCGCAGCGCCTCGCTGGCTAGCGCCACGCCCTGGCGCGCGAGCCACGAAAACACCAGCCAGCCGCGCACCTCGACGCTGGAATACACCAGCGCCGGTGCGAAGACCGGCATCTCGAACGCGGCCGGATCGGTCTGGCGGTGAGAGGACAAGGCGCCATCAACGAGCAGGCGCCCGTGCGGCGCCAGTTGACGGGCAAGCGCGGCCCCGGTGCGTCCGGCAACGCAGTCAATCGCGCTGACGATGCCGTCGCCGCCGGCGGCTTCCCTCAACTGATCGGGCCAGTTCGCGTCCGCAGTGCAGATCACGACATCGCCGCCAAGCTCCCTGATCTCGGCCGCCTGCTCCGAGCGGCGCACCAGGTTGATGGTGCGGAAGCCCTGCGCTTTGGCCAGTTGCAGCACCAGGCGGCCGACAGTCGATCCGGCCGCGCTCTGTACCAGCCAGTCCCCCGGCTTGAGCTGATGCTCCGCCATCGTCATCGCCCAGGCGGTCATCGGATTGATCAGGGCCTGTGCCGCATCCTCATCGGAGATCCCCTCCGGTACGGGTATGGCGCGGTCGGCGGGACTGATCA